>NZ_DIEJ01000261.1:0-54216 GCF_002418565.1 Achromobacter sp. UBA5777
CCCCGCCGTCGCGCCACGCGGCGAGGCCGCCGCCGTCGCGCTGGGCTATGACGGCGTGCTGCACTGGATCACGCCGTCCGGCATCGACGGCAGTTGGAGCACCTGGCAGGCGCTGCCCCCGCTGGAAGGCGCCTCGGGCTCACCGGCCGCCGCGCGCGGTTCGGATGGACGTTACGTGGTGTTTGCGGTCGCCGCCAAAGGCGAACTCTTCTATACCCGCCAGCTCCCGGCCGCCAAGGGCCAACGGTCGGAATGGCAAGGCTGGCGCCGCGTCGCCGCGCCGGAAGCGGCCGGCGGACTGGCTGCCATCCGCAACCACGAAGACCGCGTCGAGCTTTATTTCCGCCAGCGCGCCAACAACCACCTGACCAAGCTGGTCGAAGCCGGCGACACCACCGACCTGAACATGGACTGGAGCGCGCCGGCCGACTTGGGCGTGCCCTACATCGGCCGCCCCGCCATCCACGCCGACAACGCCGGCAACGTCGTGCTCGCGATCCTGGAGCGCGCGGGCGGACAGCTCTGGCTGCTTGAACACGGCAAGCTCGGCAAGCTGGACGCCGAAGCCGCATCGCCACCCGCCATCAGCCTGGTCGACGGCACGCTGTATCTGGTTGCACGCGCCGCCGGCGCACCGCAGCGCTATCAGGTGCTGTCGCGCCAACGTGGCGTCTGGGCTGCCAACCTGACGCTGGACGGCGTTCCGGCCAGCGGCGGCGGTCCGTTCACGGCAGTGGCCGCACGGCCGGCCGATCTGCCCAATCTGGGCGCCGCCAGCGCAAACAAGGCCGTCGTGGTCCGGCCATCCACGGCTGAACCGGCTGCGCTGACGGTCGAGCGCATGCCCGCCCAGACCTCGCGCGCGGCGACCCCCACCCGCGTGCAATGACAAAAATGCCCGCTGGGTGCGGGCATGCCGCTTGCTGACCTCCGGGGCGTCTCAACCCGGAGGATACGAATATGTCAGACGACCTGAGCAAGCGTGGTCCCCAGGACCGTTCCCGGATCAACGTCAACGAAACGCACGAGCTGCGCTACTGGACCCAGGAGCTTGGCGTCAGCGAGACGCAATTGCGCGACGCCGTGAAGGCGGTCGGGCCATCCGCCACGGCCGTGCGCGAGCATCTCCGGAAGTGATCTGGGACAGGCCCCGCTTGCGGGGCCTGTCCTTGCGTCCCCTCTTGTCGAATCGCTCAAGAGGCCATCCTGCCGCAGATGCCGGCGCATTCGCGGCACACGCGCGCGCAGTCGGCCATGCCTTCGATGCCCTCGCAACTGGCGGCGCAGTCGTCGCAGATCGCGGCACAGGCGCCGCAGATGACCTTGTGATTTTCCACGCCCACCAGCATTGCATGTGCGGCGGTGCGGCAGATTTCGCTACAGCCCATCATCAGCCGGAAATGATGCGGCTCAACGTGCTCGCCCCCGGCTTCCAGGCAGTGATTCATTGCCGTCTTCACGCATGTGCGATAGCAGGTCAGACAGCTATCGATACAGCGCTCCATCTCGTTCGCTTCGGCCATCATGTCGGCTCCTTGCACAGTGGCAGTCCTTGCGGGTCAGCACATGGCGTTCCCGTCCGGATGCACGAAGCACACGTGCGCAAGCACCGCGGCGGGTATCCTGCGCGCCCGACGCAGCCCGCTGCCTTCAAGCCTCGCGATGCCGCTTGCGCGCCAGAAATGGCGCCATGCACCGCCGCGGCTCGTCGGTGGTGAAGGCCTCACCGAAGGCCTCGACGCTACGGTCCAAACCGGCCTGGATCGACGATTCCGCCCAGTAACGCAGCAAGGCCTTCTGCGACCGCACGGCGCGCGGGCCGCTGGCGGCAATTGGCGCCACGGTCCGTTCGACCAGCGCATCCAGCCCGCCCGGCTCGCATACGAATTCCAGAAACCCCCAATCCCGCGCCTGCGCCGCATCCACCGTTTCACCGGTGAGCAGCAGCCAGTTGGTGCGGCCCTGGCCGATCAGCGCAGGCAATAGCAGCGCATGGATCACCGAAGGTATCCCGACGCGCACCTCCGGCATGCCAAAAACGCCGTCCGCCGATCCCAGACGGATGTCGCAGGCCGCCGCCAGCTCCATGCCAGCGCCGAGGCAAAAGCCCGGCAATCGGGCAATGGTCGGCACGGGAATGTCCGCCACCGCATCGCAAAGGTCGCGCAGCCGCGTGATGAAGGCACGTGCGCCGGGCGGGTCCAGCTCGGCCATTTCATGAATATTGGCCCCGCCCACGAATGCCTTCTCGCCCGTCCCGCGGATCACCACCGCGCGAGCGTCATCCTGCGCCGCAATCCAGCGCGCCGCCTCGGTCAAACTCAGTGTGACGGCCGACGCCAGGATGTTCAGGCTCTTGGCATCGTGGATCTGCAGGGTATAGACGCCGCGAGCGTCGCGCGTCACCACGGCATGGGTGAATTCAGGAATGGGCGCAGTCATGAAGTCTCCGGTTCTTTTTTTACGGGTAGCCGCCGATGCTAACGGCCGGGTCCGGACACGACAACCCACAGCCTGCTCAAACCGATCGATTACGGCCTCGCCTTCCAGTGGCCGCGGAACGCGTTCCTCTCGTACACTTGCCGCATGCTACGCATCGACAATCTCAGCAAGCGCTACGGCGACTACGACGTGTTCCAGGGACTGACGCACACCTTTGCGCCGGGCTGCGTGGCACTGTGCGAAGAAGACAGCACCGGCAAGTCCAGCCTGCTGAACATCATCGCCGGCGCCCTCGCACCGGACAGCGGCGACGTGCACATCGACGGCCACTCGCTGCGCGACGCGCCGCAAGCCGCGCAGTCTCGCCTGGCCTACGTGCCGGACAACTGCATGGCGTTTCCCGAGCAGACGGGACGCGGCCTCCTGGAACAGGCGGCCCAAGCCAAAGGCGTGACGCTGGACGACTCGATATGGGAGCTGGCGCGACAGCTGGGTCTTGAGCCCCATCTGGACAAGCGTTTCGAGCAGATGTCCACCGGTACACGGCGCAAGGTCTATCTGACCGCCGCCGCGCTGGGCAATCCGGCGGTCGTCGTGGCCGACGGCCCCAGCAATGGGCTGGACGCGCAGGCGCGCGGCGTGCTGGCAGACGTGTTCAAGCGCTGGGCGCAAGACCGCGTCGTGCTGTTTGCCAGCCACGACCCCGAACTGGTGCAGGCCTGCGGCGCCACCACCGTCAACGTGGCCGACCTGCGCTGAACGCCCTGCGGGTCACGTTGTTCAAAACCGGATCGTCAGCCCCGCGATCGGTCCCTGCAACACCACGTCGTACTTGAAGCCATTGCGTTCGTAGTCCACGCCCATCGCGCGGTATCCCACCGTGGCCGACACCGACTTGTTGAAGTTGTAGCCCACGCCAAGCCCCAGGTCCCAGTCCGCCTGCGCGCCCCCTGCTCCGATCATGCCCCAGCCCGTCAGATAGGCCCTGGAATGAAAGTTGTAGGTGCCGCGAACGCCCACCATGGCGTCCACCCACGTCGCGCTGTCGCTATATTTTGTGCCGCGTGTCAGCGGGCCATTGAATTTGATGCTGTTGTCCACCGACCAGACCCGCAGGCCGCCCACCACGTCCAGGCTGTGCTCTGACCGGTCCAGCACGGAATAGCCCGCGCCGATCATGCCCGTGAACGACTCGTTCTTCACGTCCGCGCTGTCGGCCAGAATGCCCCGCGGCGTGTCGCCTTGCGCGCCGACCTTCACGTACAGCAGGTCGCCAAAGATGCTGTACCGGCCTTTGCGCGCATCGCCCATCAGCATGGCCGCGAAATCGAGGTTGTCGAAGATCTTGTCGAAGCTCGCATCGACATCGACGGGTGGCAGCCGGCGATGCGTGATCTTCCCGGACAGCGCAGGCGCCCATAAATAGGGCGACACCGAGAACTTCCATTCGTCGGAAGCCACCGCGTCAACGGCGGGTGCCGACTGCGGCTCGGCCGCGATCGCGGTTCCGGCATGCAGCGCCGCGCATGCCGCACAGGCAAAGACGTGCATTTTCATCGCGTATCCTCCGGCCCGAAGGCATATGCAGACGGGCGGACCGCACCCCGGAAGGATCCGAGGCGCGTTCTGCCGCCATAACCGCGTCAGCTCACGCGCCGCACCGGCGGCACCGTCCACGAGCCATTGATGATGGAAGGATCGCTTTCGTTCGGCCAATACAGACGCATCATCAGGATGAACCGGCCCTTGGGCGCCGGCAGCCAGTTCGACTCCATCTCCGGACCCGGCGATTCGTTCTGGATCAGCAGATCTATCGACCCGTCCGGCTTGCGCTTGAGCGGCTGGCGCTCGCTGATGGAATAGCGGTTCAGCGGGTTATCGACAAAGAAGTAGTTCTGGTCATACATGGTCAGCGACCAGAACCCTGACACCGGCGGCGTCATCCCCTTGCGGAACGTCAGCACGTACTTTTCCGATCCGTTGTATTCGCGAAGGATCGCCCCATTGGAGGACCGCAACGAGGTCGGATAAACGGCGTCCTGCGGCCGGTTCGCGCCCAGCCCGATCGCGGTGATCAAGGCCCGTTGCAGATAATTCGTGCCATAGATCCCCGTCTTGGTCGTGAAGCCCCAGCCGTCAATGTGCTGGATGTCGCCATCGTTGGATCGGAAGTGCGCCATGATGCGTGCGAACCCGGTCTCGGGCACCCGCTTGGCAAAATCGGCGGGCAATTTCGACTTGTCGAAATCCTGGCCCGGCACGATGCCGATCGTCGCCAGTTTCTCGACCATGGGCGCGTCGGCCACCGTCGGCGGATTGCGCTTGAGCAGTTGCGCGAACAGCGAAAAATACTCGGCCGCATCCATGTTGTTGACCTGATCCCGCACCGGCGTCTTCATGTCGATGGCCGAATCGACCTTCCCCTGCGGCGCCTTCCAATCCTTGCCCCAGCCGCTTAGCGGCGCGAGCTTTACCTGGTCCTGCAGCTTGTGCACTTCGGCGTAGTCTTCGGGCGTGCCTGTGCAATAGATGCGGCCCAACATCCATACGATGCTGGTCGGCGACTTGTACTGCTTCATGCCCTGCGGCACCGTTCCTTCCCAGCCCGGACCCGTCACGATGAAGGTCTGCGCGCCCGTGCCTGTGGTGCGCTTGCCAGGTACGTCGAACACAGTCGTCCAACCGTCCAGCAGCGGAAACAGCGCGTAGCGGCCGTTCAGGTCGGGCAGGCTGACGACCCAGGGCTCGTCGCCCACATCAAAGAATGCCGTGGTGTACAGCGTGTCGGCGTTCGGCGCCGTCACGTCACGGAACTTGGCGTCGGGATACTGGCGCAGCTTGATGAGCTGGCCCATCGGCGCGCGCGTGCCCTTGGGTTCGGCGACGTTGGTGATCACCCGGCGGGTCATCTCCATGGTCACCAGCGGGTATGCGTAGATGTAGGCGTCGGTGGCTGTGACGAAACGGTCGTCGGCTTCCGGCAGATTGGCCACCAGCCCTTCGGAGGCAGCGGCCGAGGCCCGGAACGCCGGCCCCAGCGATCCTGCAGCCAGCAGGGCCAATCCCCCTGCGTTCAGTTTGCGGCGAGTTAGCTTCATTGTTGTCGCTCCTAATGGATGTGTTTGGCGAAGTTCACTGAGGGGACTTCCAACATGCACGACGTTCTTTTCCGAGCTAAAGCGCATTCGGTTTTGATGTGGCGGGGCACGCTCCGTTTATCGAGTTCGGAAAGACTGCGGGAAACTGCGGCAACGCGCCGTTAGCCCGGTCAGCAAGCTGCCCGGTACGGCACGAATTGGGAATGAGGGGATGCGCGCGGGTGCGCTAAAGGAAGGGACTGGACGGCGGACTTCCATGCATAAGCTCCGTGACTGAGACAGAGGAAACGCACCACTGAAAGACTTCGGCTACCGACCATCCATTCGGCCTTTCCGCACGGCGGTTTGGCCTTGTTCAATCTATTCGCAGTCATTCGACCGCTCAAGTAGCCGGAAAGATTACGCCCATAGGACATTGGTAGCAATCATGCATTCGCACTGATGCGTTCATCACTATTTCGACGCTTTTATTCGGGGCCAAATGGTCATCCGGCTGCAAGCAGGTTAGGTTTACTCCTGAATCACCCGGTTCAAAGGAGCGATGCCATGCACACGCACTACAAGAAGCGATCGACCGAACTGGTCGCGATCGGGTCAGACGGCACCACGTACATCATCGAGCGCCGCAGCAAGGCACTCCCCTGCGACGACGGGGAACAAGCCTTCTTCTATTGCTGCGTGCAGGATGGCCGGCCGGTATCGTGGTTGGGCGAAAGCCGCTATGCGCTTCCCGACGGCACGGAGCTTCGCGCCATCGCGTGCCGGCTCGCGGACGCGCCGCCCACGCAGTAGGCAACGGTTCGGGCGGGTTACCCGCGGCGATCCTCCCTCGGCTCGCGCTCCGCGCGGCGCCGCGACACAACGCGCGACCGCCGCTTCTTCCACCAGATCACCACACCGGTCACGCTCAGCATCGCGACCACCAGCCCCAGCCCGGCCACGGCGACGCGGCCGGCAAGGCCGCCGATCTGGCCGCTGTGCAGCGGAAACTGCATTTGCGTGAAGACGTCGGCCGCGGTGCCGCGGCCGGGTTGCGTGACACCCACCAGCGCGCCGGTGTGCGCGTCGTAGTACAGCATGGGCGCTCCCAGACCCCGCCCCCGGTCGTGGTGCGACGGCCAAAGCAACGCCAGGTATAAGCCCAGTTCGCTGAAGTGGCTGACGCCGCTTACGCGCTGCGGCCACCCCTGCGCCTGGGCGTGCGCGTTCGCGCGGGCGCGGATGGCGTCAAACCCCACTAGGGGCAGCGCATCGCGCTCCGCAACCGGCGTGCTGGCCGTGGGAATTGGCGTCAATGTCGACACAGCCGACAAAGCCGGCCGGAACAATTCTTCGCGCAGGTTCAGATACGCGCTGCTCAACGCCAACAGCGCCAGCGCCAGCCATAACCACAAGCCGAAGGCGCGGTGCAGGTCCAGGGTAAGCCGGTACGATCCCGCGCCGCGCTTGATAAGCCACGCGGGCTTCCATTTCGCCATGCGCAGCCCGCCGCGCGGCAACGTCAGGTAAACGCCCACAAAGCTGTCCACCAGCCAGATCAGCGCGATGCCGCCCATGAACCACCACCCCCACAAGCCCGGCACATACAGGCTGTGATGGATCTGCAGCATGAAGGGCACGAAGCTTTCGGCCTGCAGGCAACAGGCGCGGCGCGCGCGCCTGCCCTGGATCTCGCCGGTGCCGGGATCGAGGTACACCTCGTCATAGCCCAGCGGCGGACGTCCGGCCCGCGCCGACACGAACGCCAGCGCCGTGCGGCCTGGCGTGCCATCGTGCGTCACGTAGTCGACACGCAGCGCGGGATCCGATGCCTCGATGCGCGCCGCCAGCGCATCAAAGCCCAGCGGCGGCGCAGTGGAACGCGCCTGGTGAAAACCGGGATTGAGCCACGCGTCGATGTCGTGGCCAAACGCCAGGATGCTGCCGGTCAGCCCCGCCACCGTCAGGAACAGCGCAGTCAGCAACCCAGCGTAGCGGTGCAGCCAGACCCAGGTCTGGCGCTCGCCCAGCCAATGCCGGCCTGCGGCCATCAGAAGTCGACGCTGGCCGACAACATGTACGTGCGCGGCGCGGCGGACGTGACCATCTGGTACGCGGGCGACGAATCCCAGTAGCGGCGGTTGAACACGTTCTCCACAGCCGCGCGGAACACCACGTTGCGGTCCGCGATGCGGGTCGCGTAGCGGGCGCCCACGTCGAAACGCGTCCAGGCCGGCACGGTAGCGTTGTTGTCGGCGTCCCAGGGAATCGAAGACGTGTAGATCATGCGCGCCGTCGCGGTCAGGCCGCGCACCTGCGCGATGTCGTATTCCGCGCCCAGCTTGACCGACCACGTCGGCACGCCCGACGCCTTGGCGCCGTTGAATTCACCGCCCGGGGTTTCGGTCAGGATCGCACGCGTCCACGCCACGCCGCCCAGCAGCCGCAGGCCCCGCGTGGCTTCGCCGGCGACGGACAGCTCCAACCCGCGATTGCGCTGCTCGCCCGCCAGGCGATATACGTTGTCCGCGCCCAGGAACCCGCTGGGCCGTTTGATCTGGAAGGCGCTCAGAGACGTGAAGAACGTGCCCCAGTCCATCTTGGCGCCCACTTCAAACTGCTTGGATACGAACGGTTCAAACACCTCTCCCGCGTTCACCGCGGTGGCCGGCGCCACGGCGCCCTGCGCCAGCGCCTCGACGTAGTTGGTGTAGAGGGAAAGCTTGTCGGTCGGCTTGACGACGAGGCCCACTGCCGGCGTGTTGGCGCTGCGGGTGTAGTTGGACTGCCACGCGCCGGTATTCCAGACATAGGAATTTACGTCGATCTTCTGATGGCGCACGCCCAGCGTCAGGAGCACGCGCTCGTCCAGCATCGACAACGTGTCGGTGATGGCATAGCTGCGCAACGTCATGTCGTTCTGCGGCACCATCGTGCCGTCCAGGCTGAAGTTGTCGGGCTCGGACAGGCTGGTCGGATGATAGATGTTGCTGAACTCGTTCCACGACGACTGCGGCTGATAGCCGCTGACCTTCGAGTCATAGTCGGTCACCGCCAGCACAGCGCTGTGCTTGATGGGGCCGGTGTCGAACTGGATGCGCGTGTTCAGCTCGCCGCTGCGCGTCTTGTTGCGTTCCTTCAGCCCGAACGCCGTGAAATCCAGGTCGCCGGCGTCGTTGATGACGACGCCCCACGGCGAATTAGCCTTGCGCGTCGTCTCGGCCAGACCGAACGCGCCGCCGATGCTCCAGTTGCGGGTCAGGTCGTACTCGGCGCGCACCATGGCGAACGCATAATCCTTGTCCTGGTACGACCACGACGGATACGGATTGATGTCGCCGCGCGGCGCCGACGGCGGAAACGCGGTCGTGACAAAGTAGTTGTTCCGCGCGCCGCTGACCTTCTGGTTGCTGGCGCCCAGATCCGCGCTGGCGCGCAGCCGGTCACCACGGTAATCCAGCCCCAGCGTCACGTTCGAGGCGCGCGGCTTCTCGTTATCCACCGAGCCTTCGCCGTCGCGATAGGCCGCGTTCAGCCGTACGCCAAACTTGTTGTCCTGGCCGAAACGCCGGCCGATGTCCACGTTGGCGCCCAGATTGGCGTCGCCGACATAGCTGGTCGTAAAGCGCGTCAGCGGCGTGTCATCCGCCCGCTTGGGCACCAGGTTGATCGCGCCGCCCGCCGTGCCGCGCGGCGCGCTGCCATTGAGCAGCGTGCTCGGCCCCTTGAGGACTTCGATGCGTTCCAGCCCCTCGAGCTGCACGCCCTCGGAATTGGCGATGCCGTACAGGCCGTTGAAGCCGATCTCCGCGCGATTGACGACAAAGCCGCGGATATTGAAATTGTCGAAGAACCACGGCCCCGCACTGACGACGCCGGGATCGTTCGCCATCACGTCCGCCAGGCTGCGCGCCTGCTGGTTCAACACCAGCTCCGACGTGTACGACGTCACGTTGAACGGCGTGCTCATCATGTCGACATTGCCCAGCATACCCAGCCGCGCACCGCGCGCGATCTGGCCGCCCGCGTAAATCGGCGGCATTTCATCCGACTTGTTCTCGCTGGCGCCCGTCACGGTGACGGCGGGCAATTGGGGCACCGGCGGATTGGCGCCGGACGACTGCGCGAAGGCGGAGGGGCCGAAAGCGGTGGGCGCGCCCAGGGCGGCGGACAAGGCGATCGCGAGCTTGCGGCGACGGGTGGGGACAGGCATGCAGTGCTCCAGGTTCTGTACGAAGGACGGCGGGCGCGGCGGACGTTCGACGGTCAATCGTCGATGCGTCGTCGCTCGAAAATGCGCTTGGGTGATGCTGTCAATCGCGCTCGCCTGCGAGAAAACCTTCGATGGCCCGATGCGCTGCCGCCGGGCAAGCGCAATGCGCCCGCCCGCGCGCGACCGCGAGACGATGCCGGAACTTCCCTCTCGAAAAGCGAGCGGCCTTGCTGGTTTTTATTGTCTTTATGCGCCGGCCCGCCGGCGTACCGAAGCGTTCCGCCGAAGCCGAAACGCCCGCTGCATTGGTACGTAGACCGGAAATCCGCACGAACGGCATGACCGCCCGCACAGATGTGTCCGAGTATAACTAAGAATCAAACTCATTCAATATGAAATTGTCGCGATCTGCTTATGCGCGAAAACGGATGCCCTGCACTGCCGCTTGATTAGCGGCGCGCAGCTTTCGGAACGATGCGCCCTACTTCCGGTTGCCCAGCGACAGCGGCACGCCCCACACCGGATCCTGCATGCCCTGCTTGCCCAACGGCGTGATCTGCATCGGCTTGAGCTTGTTCAGCAGCTCTCGCTGCGCGTCGGTCAGGTTCGTGCGCTGGGCGAAATATTTCTGCGCGAAGTCCATCGGCGCGGGCCACGTGTACACCGTGAAGTCCTCCAGCGGGCATTCGATCATCTTCGGATCGACCGCGCGGCACGCGGACTGCTTGAACTTGTAGCTGGGCGTCTTCATGTGCATGCGCTGGCTCAGCACCAGGTCGCCGCCCTTGAGCGTGAAGCTGGCCAGCGCCAGCTTGGGCACCACGCGCGACTGCACCTTGATGGCGGGGATGTCGCGCGACGTGGTGTCTTCGTAATAGCCGGCACGCGATCCCGGCGTGGTCTCGGTAACCTGCTGCTCGCCCCAGGCCACGCAGGCGCCGGATGCGCGGTGCACGGCCGTGCAGACCTTCTCGGTTCGGGTCTGGCTGCCCGTCGTGCCTTCGTGCCAGTTGGTCTCTTTGTAGAACTCGCGATACAGCTCTGGCGACAGATAGGTGGTGCCGTTGGCGCCACGGCCCGAGCCCACCGCGCCGGCGCGCGCGCCGATGTCGTCCAGCTTGGCACTGAGTTTGTAGTCGTCCCCGCCCGTCAGCAGGTACTTGCCGGGCGGCAGGATGTGGACCTCGAAGGCCTTGAACAGGTACGTCGTGTCCTTGTCGCGTTGCAGCGAATTGTTCTGGAACTTGCGCCCGAACGTGATGCGCGGATCGGGCTCGAACATCCAGACCGTATTGCCAGTCCACGTCGTCATTTTCATGGCGTCCTTCAGTGTGGCGTGCGGCATCAGGTCCGCCACCAGCACCACCGCCATGCCGTCCTTCATCGCCTCGCCGATCAGATCGACCAGTTGCCCATAACGCTTGTCGTCCGCGGTGCCCGCACCGTTCGAATCCGGGATCGTGACGCAGCCCGACAGGGTCAGGGCGAGCATCAGGGCAGAAAGGGCAAGTCGCGGGCGCGGCAGGGACATGGGATCGATCCTCGGTGAAATGGGCTGGAGCAATGTGCGCGCATCCTACCGGGTTGCATACGGATCGCAACATCTGGATTGGCGGCTGAAACAGGTGGTGGCAGTTCAGAAGGAGGCGTCGTGGCCGGACTACGGGCCAGGCGTGCCGCGCCCGTCGTAAAACGTTGTTGCGAATGTTTCGCTTCCCCGCGCGGTCACAGGACTTCTCACCGGCTTGTCCGCCATCAACGCGCACGGCAGCGAAGGCCGTGCCACCGTGGCCCGGTTCGTTACACTCGCGCTCTTTGCGGCCGAGCGGCGCCGCCCGAGCGCCCGCCACAGAAGTCCTGGGACCGGACGAGGGGCTGGCCACGCTGACCGGCCGCATCGACGCCGCGCGCCAGGAAAAAGACCAGCACGTGGCGCGTCAGAAGGCGGCGTTGGCGCAATTGCAGGCGCTAGGCCTGCAGGGCGACGCGTTCTCGTTGCAGGCGACGTCGCTCTACGGCAGCGCGCGCTGGAAGGTGGCGGTCTTCGCGGATATGGATGCGTTGCGACAGGACGGCGCCATGCTGGACGACGCGGCGTGGCGGCGCTGGGCCGCATTGCGCACGCGGGTCTTGCCCCAGAACCGACGATCAGCCTGCTCCCCGTAGCGCAACGCGGCGAGTATCGGGCTGTGCTCGACAAGGGCTATCACGGGCGGATCGAGTTCGTCAGCGGCGAGCCGGCGACCGTCCTGCAAAGCCTGGAAGACGGGGCCGACGCATGGTGGATGGTCGATGCCGCCGCCCTGCCCGCACCGCATATCGTGACAGAGCGGCAAGCGAGCCTGCGCGAGGCCTGCTATCGGGCCATCGCCACGCTGCGCGCCGACAATCACTTCAAAGCGCGCCACGGCATCTATGTGCAGCCGCGCATGAACGTATTGCAGGCGTATCGCATCGCAGACCGGCTGCGCGACGCCGGTCTGCGCCAAGGCCACACGGCCTACGCCGTGCTGGACCGCGTCGATGGCCGCACTGTGCTGCGCGGCATCGTCGCGGAAGACGCGCCGCACGGCCCCGACGCCTACGCCATCGACGCCGTGTACGCGTACGAATTCGCCTTCGCCACTGGCACGCTGCAGGTCCGCCGCCTGCCGGGCTGATGGCGACAGGCTTTAACCGTCGGCGCGCACGAATAGCGCCAGGCGATTCCAATAATCAACCCCAAGCAGCAAGCGGTCACCCAGCGGCTTGAAGACGAAGTCCCCGCCCTGGTTGTGCTGCAGCTTGATCAGGCCGCCTTGCCGACGCACCTTCATGGTCAGCGATCCGTCGTCCTTGACGACGCCATCTGCCCCGAAGACCAGTTTGCGCAATGTGCCGATGGGACGCTTGAAGGTGCCCTGCGGCAGTTGGGCCGGCGCGGCCTGCGCCAACGCCTCGGCGGTCAGCGGCGCCAGGCTGTCGGCCAGCGTGCACGCATCGGAACTGGCGATCGGCGCCGCGCACGCATGTTGCAGCATGGGCCGGGCATCCAGGTAGCGACCCGCGGTCCAGGCTTCTTCGGCCGCCAGCGTGCACGTGCTGGCGGAGATGCCCTTCAGGCACGCGGCCTGCAGCGTCTTGTGCGCCGCCTCGCCCAGCGGCGCGGGCTGGCCGCCTTCGCCGGGTTCCAGTCCGGCGGCTTCGCGCCAGGCGTCCGGCAGCTTCTTGCACACGAACGGCAGGCCGCTCGCGCACATGCTTTCCAGTTCCTTGACGGACGTCTCGTTGTAGGCGTTCAGGCATTCCATCAAGCCGGCCTTCCAGCACAGCGGCCAGACCTTGCTCTGCGGCAGTTCCGTGGGCGCAGCGCACGGCGCGGGGGTCTTCAGCGCGTAGACCTGTTCAAAGCCCACGTCGATCGACTTGCCATCCGGGGCAAGCTTGTATTCATCGTCCAGGCCGAGATCCAGGTTATAGAAGCCCAGCTTGCCGTTTTCGACCTTGTAATAAAGCAGCTCAGGACCGTTCAACGCGCTCTTGCGGATCAGGTTGGAACTCAGCACCCGCATCTGGCCCTTTCCGCCGTCGTACTCGTACAGCCCGCATTGAAGCGGCGCGGAAGATTGCGCGTGCGCGGACGGCGCAAGCAGCGCCGCCAGCAGAAGGACAGGCAACACCGCGCAAAGACGATGGAGCGATTGCGCGATGCGGCTGCGCAAGCGGGGGTGACGGTACATGAGTGATCAAGCCTT
Source organism: Achromobacter sp. UBA5777 (assembly GCF_002418565.1). Lineage (NCBI taxonomy): Bacteria > Pseudomonadati > Pseudomonadota > Betaproteobacteria > Burkholderiales > Alcaligenaceae > Achromobacter > Achromobacter sp. UBA5777. The sequence goes on from NZ_DIEJ01000261.1 coordinate 13,467, forward strand.
TTAATGATTCGAGACGCGCGGCATGACCGCGCGCCGGGCGGTCTGCGCCCGCCGGCATTCTAATTAGGCTTGACATCTGTTTTCCGCAATGAGGCCCGACATTTTGATTTGGGTAGAACGGAGCCAATATTTGCGGGCACTAATTGATTTATGCAGATGAAAATGCGCCACGACACCTCAAGCGATATTCGCAACCCATCACGCCTCATCAGCTAGCATTCCGCGCTTTCTCACATGCGTGATACATCATTTCCATCGAATGGCGGCCAAAATGCGACACTTGGGTTTCAGTACTGCAAAAAAATAGATACACTTTGCACATTAACGAAATCGCAATTTGTATCGCACCTCTAACTAAGGCCGTGCTCGCTCAAACAGCAGCGAAGCGCAGCGGTCCTGGTCGATGCGCCAATTCTGCGTTTTTTTCGCTGGCCAAGTTACATCTCGGCAGCAAAACGCACAACGGTAAGCGCCGGCTGCATTATTGCTCGGCCCCTGCCCCTCGCAAAAGCAAATAATGAATAGACAATCCACGTCAAGTGGCACGTCCTCGCACTGCACATTTCAGCGTAAGGCCTGCGCCGGTCAGGGGCGCCGCAGCGCTCACCGTCTCTCGGCAGCGGCTCCGCGGCAAGCGCGTTGAAGCGAGCGCTTTCGCCCCAGCGTTACCCGTTCATTGTTTTCGCCGCCATGCCTTCGGCAGGTATGCGCGCGCGTGTTCCCCTCATTCGTAGTTGCTCCGTAGCGGACCGCCCCTTTGTGCGGCGCGCCCACCCATCGCGCGGAAGCAGCAAGGACAGTACATGGCAAAGCGTGTAGCAATCCTGGGACTCGCATTTCGATTCCCCGGAACCAACACCGAACAATATTGGCCCGACCTGTTGGAAGGCAAGGACCTGATCACCCAGGTCGACTCCTCGCGCTGGTCCGCCGACGCCTACTTGCATCCTGAGAAAGACCAGCCCGGCACGGCGTATACGCATGCAGCGGGTTCGCTGGGCGACGTTTCCGGCTTCGACGCCGACTTCTTCAGCATCTCGCCCCGCGAAGCATCCTTGATGGATCCGCAACAGCGCCTGTTGCTGGAAATGAGCTGGGAAGCCATGGAGGATGCGGGAATCAAACCGTCCGGGCTGCGGGGCACCGATTGTGGTGTTTACATTGGCATCTCCAGCGCGGACTACGCATACCGGCTGTCCGAAGACCTTGGCGCGGTCGAGGCTTCGACCGCCACCGGCAACACCTCCAGCATCGCCGCAAACCGCCTCTCGTACTTTTTTGACCTGCGCGGTCCCAGCATGGCCTTGGATACGGCGTGCTCCTCATCGCTGGTCGCATTTCACCAGGCGTGCAGTGCGATCCTGAACGGCGAGTGCACCTATGCCCTTACCGGCGGTATCAGCCTGCACCTGCATCCCTACGGCTTCATCATTTTCTCGAAGGCGTCGATGCTGTCGCGCCAGGGTCATTGCAACGTCTTCGATGCATCGGGCGACGGCTACGTCCGCTCAGAGGGCGGCGGCGTCTTTCTTCTGAAAGACTATGACCAGGCGATTTCCGATGGAGATCGCATTCTGGCGGTTGTCGCCGGCTCCTCGGTCAACACGGATGGCCGTAAATCCGGCCTGACCGTCCCCAGCGCCGACGCTCAAGCCGACCTGATGCGCCGCACGTACGAACGGGCGGGCATTTCCCCTGAGAAAATCGACTACCTGGAAGCGCACGGTACCGGCACCGCGGTCGGCGATCCCATTGAAACGCGCGCTATCGGCGCAGCGCTTGGTAAGGCGCGGCCGATGACCACGCCGCTTCCGATCGGTTCAGTCAAGAGCAACATGGGCCACCTTGAACCGGCGTCCGGCGTGGCCGGCCTGGTAAAAGCCATCTATGCGCTGAACCATCGCACCGTGCCCGCCACGATCGGCGTGCGCAATCCGAACCCGAAGATTCAATTCCAAGAGTGGAACATCCGGGTCGTCACGCAAAACCTCCCTCTAAAGCCTGAGGGCACGCTCGTCATCGGTGTGAACTCCTTTGGCTTTGGCGGCGCCAACGCCCACGTCATTCTTGAAAGCGCTCCGCCCTCCGCTCAAGCCACCACCTCTACGCCAGACAGCAATCCGCCCGTGCCCCTGGTGGTGACCGGCAAGACGGAAGAGGCGTTGAAAGAGGCCGCCGCCGCCTTGGCCGCCCGTTTGCGGGCGGACACCGGACACTCGCTGTACGACATCGCGTATCACGCCGTTCATCGCCGCGATTGGCACGCTGAGCGTGCGCTTGTGTTCGCTGACGACGCGAGTCGTGCAGCGGCCGATCTGCAGGCGTTCGCCCTCGGCAATTCGACCCGTCATCGTGTTTCCACTGCCTCTGCCGTCAAGAACGCCAGTGGCCCGGTCTTCGTCTACTCCGGCAACGGATCGCAATGGGCCGGCATGGGGAACCGACTGATGGCAGATCCCGTATTCGCCGCGGCCGTACAGGAGGTAGACGCACTGTTTTCCGCGTACACGGATTTTTCTCCCGCCGCGGAACTCTCAACCCGCAGCGCAGACCGCTACGACCGCACGGAGATCGCGCAACCTGCCCTGTTCGCGCTTCAAGTCGGGCTGACCCGGATGCTTGCCCACCGGGGTGTGATGCCCGTGGCCACCATGGGGCATAGCGTGGGCGAAGTCGCGGCCGTATGGGCAAGCGGCGCGCTATCGCTGCCTGAGGCGGTAAAAGTCATCTACCACCGCAGCCGCCTTCAAGGGCTGACCAAGGGCAAGGGCCGCATGACGGCAGTAGGTGTCAGCGGCGCCGAGACGCAAGCCCTGATCGACGAACTCGGCTTGGCCCACGGCATCGCCATGGCGGGCGCCAACAGCCATCGCGGCGCCACGGTGGCGGGTGACCCTGCACTGCTCGACATTCTGGAATCCACGCTGAACGAACGCGGCGTCTTCAACCGCCGCCTAAACCTGGATTACGCGTTCCACGGCCCCGCCATGGATGCCATCCAGGACGGCGTCCTGCAATCATTGGCCGGCCTCACGACGCAAGACGGCATTGTCCCGTTCTATTCCACCGTGGACGGGCATGTGCTGCCGGGCCAGACGCTCGACGCCGCTTACTGGTGGCGCAATGTGCGCCTGCCTGTTCAGTTCGAAGCCGCCGCCGGCGCAGCGATCGCCGACGGTCACACTGTCTTCGTGGAAGTGGGACCCCACTCGATCCTGCGTGGCTATCTGAAAGACGCGCTGGACCATGCCGCGTGCGCCGGTCTTGTTCTGTCGACGGCGACGCGCGGAGAAGACGACCCGGACCGCATCTACGACGCCGCGGGCCAGGCCATTCTGACTGGCGCGGCCGTGGATTGGACCACGCTGCTCCCCAATCGTGGCGAACACGCGTCCCTGCCCAGCTACCCTTGGCAACGCGAGCGCTATTGGCACGCGGTGACGCCCGAATCCCCATCCCTGCTGACGCGGCGCCTTGTCCACCCGTTGCTCGGTTATGCCCAGCAGCAGCAAGAGGGGCTGTGGGAAAGCCGACTGGATACCACGCTAGTACCGATGCTCGCCGATCACGTGGTCGGCGATGCGGTCGTTTTCCCTGGAACGGGCTTCGCCGAGTTGTCGTTGGCAGCCGCGCAGATCTGGCAGCCGGGTGAATACTCGGACATCGAAGAGCTCGAAATCCATGCGCCCCTCATCCTTGGCAGTTCGCCAAGCAAGCGCGTGCGCTTTGATCTGGACCACGAAGACGGGCGATTCCGGATCCTCGGGCGCGAGCAAGGAAGCGCTTCGCCTTGGACGGAGCATGCCAGCGGGCGCATCCGCGAGGCCAATGCCGTTCCCCTGCGTGACGGCGTCGCGCTGAACCTGCCGCAGCGTGCTCCCGATTTCGTCGAATCCGACCACCATCGACTGACTTGCGCGGTAGGCTTGGCCTATGGCCCCGCCTTCCGCGCCGTCCTGCATGGCTGGCGCGAATCCGCCGAAAGCGTGATCGCTGTCCTGCAACCTCATTCTTGCCTGGATGCGGAACTCGCTTCGACGCACATCCACCCCGCGCTGCTGGACTGCAGTTTCCAACTCATCGTCCAACTGCTCAAGGACGACCCGTCGATGGGTCAGGGCATCGCTTTCGTACCTGCCAAGATCGGTCGCCTTGTCTACCGCAGCGCTCTTGGCCAGCTCCGATACGCCCGGGCTCGCATCCGCCGGCGGGCGCCCCACTCTCTCACTGCGGACTTCGATCTGTTCGACGCCGACGGCACGCTGTTGGCCAGCGTGCGCGAAGCGCGCTTTCGCAGCATTCGCCTGCGCAAGGCCGCGGATGATCGGCTTGACTTCGTCGAGAGTGTTTTAACGCCACGCCCCCATCCCTTGGCGCCGGTACCGGAAAGCCCGGTAGCCGCGTCCGACCTTGTCCGTGCATTGCAGGAATTGGCTCAGGAGCTGGAACGTGCGGGCAACGACCGCTACAGCCTCGAAGTGGAGCCATTGCTTGAAAGCCTGTGTGATCGTCTGGCGGTCGAAGGTCTGCGCAGCCTGGCGTCATCGGGCAAGACACTATCGGCCTCTTTGATCGAACGCGAGCAACGCAGCCAGCCCGAAGCTGCGGGCATCTTCCAGCACATGATCGATCGTGCGCTTGCCGGCGGCTACGCACAAACATCGCCGAGCGGCTGGGAGTTGCTGCCCGACGAGGAAGGCCATCCTGCCGCCGTCCAAATCTGGAACAGTCTGCTACGCGAATACCCCGACTATTTCCCGGCAATTTACGCCGTCGGACGCATGGGTCTGCATCTGCCAGATCTGTTGCGGGGCCTAGCCGGCGTTGATCAGGTCATCCCCTCGGCCATGACGCCGGCTGCGGTGAGTCGCCTGACGCTTGGCGCCGAACGGGGCCAGCGCCTGGCCGCTGCGGTGGCCCAGGCGCTACGCGATGCAACCAACCGCCTGCAACCGGGCCAACGCCTCGCCATGCTGGAAATCGCCAAGGACGCGCCGCTGTTCGGACCTGCATGCTGCGCCGCGATGGACTTCAACGTGGCGGACTACCGCTATGCGTCCGTCGATGGCCAGGCTGTTGAAGACGCCCGGCATACCCAGCTCGACACCTATCCGCAAGCCAGCGCAATTCGGATCGGGGATGAGCCTGACGCATCCGATATTGGCCGCTACGACATCGTCGTTGTGCATGGCGAATTCGACACCCTGACCGACACGCTTCATGCGCTCAGCTATGCCCGCACCTGCATGAAACCCGGTGGCAAGCTCCTGTTGCGCGGCGCGCATCCGGCGCCGTGGTCCGACTTCATATTCGGCGCACGCACAAGCCGGCAACAGGGCGAAGATGTCTTGGGGTATAGCGCCCCTCCGGCCGCGGATTATTGCCAGACGTGGTTGCGCGAGCATGGCCTCGCCTGCGAACCCATCATTGAACTCACCACGGGATTGCAGTCCGGCCCCTTCCTGATCGTCGCCAGCGCCCCTGGTCTGACAGTTGCCGCCCCGGCTTGCGGGCCTCGCATCCGCTTGTTGCTGTCTGGCGCGGCGGGCGGTAGCGCCACGCTGACCGAAATGCTCAACCGGCATCTGAGGGATGCTGGCCAGCCAACCGCAGTGGCAACCGGCGCCACCCCCGAGCGCATGGACGCGATCCTTCGCGAAGCCCGCTCCCGCCACCAAACTGTGCACGACATCGTGCTCGTGGATGGCTGGGGTGGCGACGGCGAATCGGACGAGGCCATTCTGGAAGACCAGGTTCGCCGTTGCGCGTTGGCCGCTGCAATCATCCAGGCTTGCGAACGCGCGGATATCGCGGCGACCGTGTGGCTCGTCACCCGCAATGCAGGCGCGCCGATGCATGCCGCGCACGCCGGCGATGCATCCATTGCCGACGCCGCCCTCTGGGGCTATGGCCGAACGCTGGCCAATGAAGCATCCAACTATCGCGTTCGCCTCGTTGATCTTCCGGGCGGCGAGCTGGCGGTAGAGGCTTTTGCCCGCGAATTGCTCTACCCCGACGCAGAAGACGAAGTGTTCATCGGCGCCGGTGGGGAACGGCTGGCCCCGCGCCTGCGCATCGTCGAACGCCCTGCCGCCACGGCTCACGCAGTGCAGACGCCGGCCACCCGGCTCGGCTTCGACTTCCCGGGACAATTGCGCAATCTGCGCTGGGAATCCTGCGAAGCGCCCGAACCGGCAGACGATCAGATCGAGGTCAACATCAAGGCCACCGGCCTGAATTTCCGCGACGTCATGTATGCGCTTGGCCTCTTGTCCGACGAAGCCATCGAGAACGGCTTTGCGGGGCCGACGCTCGGGCTGGAATTTGCCGGCGTCGTGGAGCGCGTGGGTCGGGCAGTGACGGACTACCGCCCCGGCGATCGCGTGGTCGGTTTCGGCCCCGCCAGCTTTGGCGACCGCGCGCTCACGCGGGCGAGCGCCATCTCTCTAATTCCCGGTGGCTTCTCCTTTGAAGCGGCGGCCACGATTCCCAGCACGTTCTTCACGGTGTATTACGCATTGCACCATCTGGCGCGGCTGGAAGCGGGCGAAAAGATCCTGATCCACGGCGCGGCCGGCGGTGTTGGCATTGCCGCGATCCAATACGCGCAATGGGCTGGCGCCGAAATCCACGCAACGGCCGGCTCCGACGAAAAGCGCGACTTCCTGCGCATGATGGGCGTCACCCATGTCTATGACTCACGCTCACTGTCCTACAGCGACGAGATCCTCGCCGCCACGGATGGCAAGGGCGTCGATATCGTTCTGAATTCTCTGGCGGGCGAAGCCATCAACCGCAACCTCCAGGTACTTCGGCCCTTTGGACGCTTCCTGGAGCTCGGCAAGCGCGACTTCTACGAGAACACACGCATCGGACTGCGGCCCTTCCGCAACAACATCAGCTACTTCGGCATTGATGCCGACCAGTTGATGTGCGAGCGGCCCGACCTGACCCAGCGATTGTTCGGCGAAATGATGCAGCTTTTCGCCGACGGCGCATTGCATCCGCTGCCCTATTCGATATTTGATGCGAACGATGTCGTCGACGCCTTCCGCTACATGCAGCAGGCGCGGCAGATCGGCAAGATTGTCATCACCTACCGCAACGGCATCCACGAGTCGCGCCAGACCCGCCTCGCGCCGCCGAAGTCGCTGACGCTTTCCGACGACGGGACCTACCTGGTCACCGGCGGTCTGGGCGGCTTCGGTCTTCGCACCGCGCAATGGCTGGCCGACAAGGGTGCGCGCAACCTGGTGCTGATAAGCCGCTCCGGGCCCTCCAGCGACAGCGCGCGCAAGGCCGTCTCCGCGTTATCCGCGCGTGGTGTGCGCGTCCACGCGGTGGCTTGCGACGTCACCGACCGCAACGCCTTGGAACTGCTATTGGCGTACACAGCCCGCGATATGCCTCCATTGCGAGGAATCGTCCATGCCGCTGTGGTGATCGAGGACGGCCTGGCGCGCAATGCCACCGCGGCCAACATCGAGCGCACGATGCACGCAAAGGTATTGGGCGCATATCACCTGCACGCGCTCACGCGCGATCTGGACCTGGACTTCTGCATCTACTACTCCTCGGCCACCACCCTGTTTGGTAACCCTGGGCAGAGCAGCTACGTCGCCGCCAACAATTGGCTGGAAGCGTTGGCGGCTCACCGCCGCGCGCTTGGCTTGCCGGCCACTTGCGTACGCTGGGGCGCCATCGACGATGTGGGCTTTCTTGCCCGAAACCAGAAGATCAAGGAAGCGCTGCAGGGACGCATGGGCGGTTCCGCATTGGGATCGGACGTCGCACTGGACGCTCTGGAAAGTATGCTGTTGGCCGACGCCAGCGGCCTCGGGGTTCTGGAGCTCGACTGGAACGCGCTTGGACGTTTCCTGCCGTCGGCCGGTGCGCCAAAGTTTTCAGACCTGGCGGGCGACGACGCCGCCGGCGATGACGATCAGGGCAACGACATTGCCCTTCTCCTCGCCACGCTGGACACGTCGGCCCTGCACACCGCATTCAGCGATATTCTCAAAGCGGAGATCGGGGAGATCCTGCGTATCTCGCCGCAAAAGATCGACCCGGAGCGCCAGATCTACGACATGGGCCTCGATTCCCTGATGGGCGTGGAGCTCATCGTTGCGCTGGAAAGCCGCTTCGGCATACGTTTGCCGGTCATGGCGCTGTCCGAAAGTCCCACCGTGAACAAGCTGGCCACCCGCCTGATCCAGCTTCTGCGTGGCGAAGATACTGGCACTTCTGCCGATCAAGTCACATCCCTGGTCGAGAAGATGGTCGCAGATCATGCCGTGGAGGTATCGCCAGGCACCATCACGGAGTTTGTCGGCGAGATCAAGCGTGCCGAAGCCTCGTCCACGCACCGCATGATTCCCTGATCCAGACTAGCCACTTGCCTGGGCACGGTGATCCGTGCCCGGCAACCTATCGATTGCCACACCTGTCATCGTGATGAAACCGAAGCTCCCCGGCCTGGCGGCCGGCTTGAAAGACAAGCTGATTCAACAGGCATTGGAGCGCAAGCTGCGCCAAGCAGCCACACCGCCCCAGCAGACCACATCCACGGCATCGCCCGCGGGCGCACGCAGTGCGATTCCGGAAGCGTTCTACCGCTTTCATCTGCATCCCAGCTATCAGCAATTGCGCATTCTGAATGACGGCGCCGCCCGCATGGGCTTGCAGAACCCGTTCTTCAAACTGCACGAAGGCGCCGCCAGCGACACGACACGAATCGATGGCAGCACCTACGTCAACTACTCCAGCTACAACTACCTCGGCCTGTCCGGCGATCCCGTTGTCACCGAGGCCGCCAAGGCGGCGATCGACCGATATGGCACATCCGTGTCGGCAAGCCGGTTGGTATCGGGCGAGCGTCCCATCCACCGGGAGCTGGAGCTTGGTATCGCACAGCTTTATGAGGTGGACGATGCCATCACGTTCGTCAGCGGCCACGCCACCAACGTGTCCACGATCGGCCACCTCTTCGGCCCGCGCGATCTCGTGCTGCACGACGAGCTGATCCACAACAGTGTGCTGCAAGGCATTCAGCTATCCGGCGCGCGCCGCCTGCCGTTTCCGCACAACGACTGGAACGCGCTGGACGGTCTGCTCACCGAACAACGACACGAATTCGAACGTGTGCTTATCGTGTTGGAAGGCATCTACAGCATGGACGGCGATTATCCGGATCTCCCGAGATTCGTCGAGATCAAGCGCCGTCACCGTTGCTTTCTCATGGTCGACGAGGCCCACTCGCTCGGCGTCATGGGCGCGCGCGGCCACGGCATCCGAGAACACTTCGGGATCGCCGGCAGTGAGGTCGACATCTGGATGGGCACACTGAGCAAGACCTTGGCTGGTTGCGGCGGCTACATCGCCGGCGAAAGCGCCCTGGTGGAGCATCTGAAGTTTCTGGCGCCCGGCTTTTTATATAGTGTCGGCATGCCGCCTGCGGTTGCTGCGGCATCGCTTGCGGCATTGCAACGCTTGCAGGAGGTTCCCGAACGGGTAAAGGATCTTCAAGAGCGCGGCCGGTCATTTCTCAAACAGGCGCGGGAAGCCGGCATAGACACGGGCACCAGCGAAGGCCTGGCAGTTGTGCCCGCCATCGTCGGCAGCTCGCTCAAGGCAACTCGCCTGTCAGCCCAGCTCTTCGAACATGGCATCAACGTCCAGCCCATTCTCTATCCCGCTGTCCCCGAGAAGTCTGCGCGCCTGCGCTTTTTCATCTCGTGCACGCACACCGAAGCGCAGATCGGACAGACCATCAAGGCGCTGTCAGCGCTCATCTGATTTCCGCTGCCCCTCCTGCTTCACCTGCGGCCCGACGCTTCCTTCCACGACCAGAAAAGCGTCATGCCGAATCCCACGCACACGGTGAAGTTCAGCGGAAGGAGCACAAGATTGTGTTCCCGCACCGCGACAAACACCGCCGCCATCGAATAGAAAAAGGTGAAGGCATCGCCGGCCAGCAGCACGGTATTGATGCGGGGCATCCGCGAGGCCATCTCGTCCTGGCCTTTGGGCGTACGATGAAACTCCCCGTAGACGCCGCAAAGCGCGCGGATTCCCCCCGCGAAGTAATACCACGCCATGGGCAGAAACATGGCGATGTACAGATAGTTGTGCCATAGAGTGCGCAAGACACTGGGCCGATCCTCAAGACGCGCTCCCTTGCGCGCCCCAAAGGCGTTATCAAGCGACCAGACCGTCACCAGCACAAAAAAGACCAACGCGCCCCACTTGAAGATGTCCTGGTCGAAGTCCACCAGATAGTTCAAGGGCAGACTAAGCAGCACCAGCACATGGATCGACGCCAGCAGGACGGCTGAGAACATCATCGAGACCGCATGCAACCGCTTCATCACGGGCATGCGCTGGCGCAGCATGTGTCTTACGTGCTTGAATGCGCTGTGGATCAACCCCCTGCCCCAACGTTCGCGCTGAACGCGGAACGCACTGATCGTCTCCGGAAGAATCGACATGGAGACGACATCCCGCAAGTACGCATACTTCCATTCGCCGATCTGCGCGCGATATCCAAGGTCGACATCCTCCGTAACGGTGGACGCATTCCATCCTCCCAACGCCTCCACGCAAGTCCGGCGCCAGACGCAAGAACTACCGCTCAACGAAGCCATGTCGCCGTCTGCACTCAATCCGACGGTCATGTATTGCTGGTGTCCCATCTCCATCGCCTGAAAGCGGGTGAGGAACGACGCGTCGCGATTTTCGTAACCGATGCCCGTCTGCAGGAATCCAAGTTGGGGATCGCCGAAGCAAGGAATGGTCTTGAGCAGGAAGTCTTCTGGCGGCACAAAATCCGCGTCGAAGATGGCAAAAAAATCTCCGCAGGATTGCTGGATGCCATGCACCAGATTTCCGGCCTTGTAGCCAGCCCGATCGGACCGCCGGATCAAACGCACATTGATGCCCTTTGCCGCGTGCAGGTCTACCCGCGCCTGCGCAAGATCGGAAGTGATGTCGGAAGAGTCATCCAGGACCAGGATCTCCAGCGCCGGCGCCGGATAGCGCAACCGACATGCCGCATCCACCAACCGCTCCACCACCGCGGATTCATTGCAGATTGGCAACAGGACCGAGACCGTCGGCCACGAATCCACATCGCGCGTGTCCCGCGGCAACGCAAGGTCGGTCAGCTCGCGCCGCTCAGCCTTGCGCTGTTCGACGCTGCGGGAGATGAGCAGGACGCGCAGCTCCAGCAGGACGTACAGCGCGAAATACACCACCACCAGCAGAAATACGGCCTGGGCCAGATAGGAAAGCAAGGCAAGCATCGTCGTTGCGCGCCCCTCAGACCTTTACCACGGCACAAATCTCTTCCAGCCGGTGCTCCCACGTATGCAGCGCGCGGACATACGCCGCCCCCGCCTCCGCCCTGTCCATGTCTTCCTGCGACGGTCCATGGCGGAGTCTGGCGAACAGTTCGCTCGCTTGCTCGTGCGTATGCACCACGTGACAGTAGTCCCGGAAATGACGGTCTACCGCGCGGCTGGGATTCGTCACGGCAATTCCCCCGCACGCAAGAATCTCAAGCAGGCGGCGCGAACACATCGTGTCTGAGTCCGTGACGGAGTTCACGTTGACCGAGGCCACGTGCGATTTGTATACGCGTGCGGTCTCTCCGTGCGCCACCTTGCCGTGCAGGCGCAGGTGGCTCTTCTTGGGAAACCTGAACTCGAAATGCCGGGACAACCGATCATGGTTCCGGTCGTACACATTGAGCGCCAGATCCGCCGCTTCGCAGGCATCGAACACCAGATCCAGAAACCGCCGGCGCTCATTCAGGATGCGCCGATAGTAGCTACCCGTGAAACAGGCTTCCTTGCGCGTGAACGCAAACCCCGTGAAATTATGGAACAACGGCTGGTAGGGCATGATCAGCGAATTCACGGGAACATGAGGCGCTACATGCTTTCGGTATCCTTCGATGCACTCCGCGTCGGTGGTGAAGACAAAGTCAAAAACTTTGGCCACATCAATGAAAGCATCAAAGAACGCCCCATCGTCCTTATTCCAGAACACCGTCGGTATGCCCCGAGCCTTGGCCGCTTGCACGAGGTCGAAGATCGCAGTCGGCTTGCGCAACCGCAGCCACCGAGGCTGCTTGGCCAGCTCGTAACGCCAGCTTCCACCAGCACCATGAAACGCGGACTCCACGAAAACCAGATCCGGCTTCCATTGATCCATCACCTCGGCATAATTTGCCGGCGTGAGCGCCCGGACCCGGCATTCCGCCGACAGACAGTCGGTGGTGAAGTTGTCGGCGACCAACGCAATCTTCAGCCGGCCAAAAGGTCCCGGCTGCTGCACATCCTCCGCGACTTTTGGGTAGTCATACACCCAGGATCCCAGCTTCCTGATCGCCCTACCGACCATACAACCTCCCATTGGACGTTGATGGCAACGCCTTGATGACAAACTCGTGCCAACTGCGATGCGTCGTCGCATACGCCCGAGCGCGCGCACCCGTTGCCGCCAGCCCCTCGCGATCTTGCAACGCCGCCGAAAGCACTCGCGCCAGATCTGCCGCATCCCCCGCCTTGAAGAACCAGCCCGCGGGGCTGCCCCCCATTTCGTCCCGAAATACCGGCAAGTCCGGAATCACAACTGGCTTGCCCATTGCCATCGCCTCAACCAGCTTGATTGGAGGGACAATCCGGCAGACCTGGAACGGCTTGCGCGGAATGCAGATCAGCGCGCAGCGCCGGAGCCTGTCCTGCACGCTGTCCGGCGGCACTTTGCCGGCAAAGTGAACCTGCTTGTCCAGGCCAAGCTGCCGCACAAGAGCCTCAAGATGCGGCCTGGCTTCTCCGTCTCCAATCAGGGTGACTTTGACCGGGACCTTGGCGCGCACCAGAATCCCGGTAGCCTCGATCAGCGTGTCCAGCCCCTCATAGCCAATCAGCGTGCCGGCATATCCGATGGTCCATGGCTCGGCCTCGGACGCATCGGTATTCCTGAAGCGCCCGGCATCGACACAGTTCGGCAAGAGTGACATTCGTTCGGCGGGTACTCCCCACTTTTCGTGCGCGTACTTCCCCAGCTGCTCCGAAATAACGAACAGCCGATCGGCATGGCCGGCAACAAGACTTTCGAGCCTCAGGCCTTGCTTGTACGCCTGCCCATTCTCGTAAGCCGGCGTTCGCGAAACACGCGTCAGCTCCCACAATCCCCGCATCTCATATTGAAAGGGGATTCCCAACTGCCGGGCAGCCAACAACGCCGGCAACGCATTCACGTGATTGGACGCCGCGTGAATCACGGCAACGCGGTGCCGGGCCGCCACCTGCGCCACCGATGCTGCCGCCTGCAGCACGTACTGCAACGCAGGACGATTGTTCAACGGGCGGCTGGAATGCTGGTAGCGAACGTCGCCGACACAGGTTTCCTCTGCTTGGGCGTTCGATTGGCGATCCTTCCGGTCCCACGGATAGCCTGGCCGGGTCATCGCGTGCACGTCGGCGCCGGCGCTCATCAATGCACGGATGACCTCGTGGGTGCGCGTCGTATAGCCGCTGGTGTGATAGGGCAAGGCGCTGGCCGCCACATACAGCATGCTGCCGGAGCTCGGGTCATATTGCGCCTGCGACTGGCGCTTGCGCAGCCGCCACCTGAGCGTACTCACCGTCAAATGGCGGTTTACGGCAAGCCACGGTTCACTCAACGCGGCTTGAAAGGATCTCGTGATCATGCTCATGCCTTGGCGGGCGCTGCCCTGGCCAGGGACGTGTCAACCGTGTGCGTCGTCTGGATCTTGCCGCGCGCATGCAGATCGAGAAAGTCGGCCGTCGTGATGATGTCGTAGTCCTTGGACAGCTTTCGCATCAGCTTGCGGAAATCTTCATGGCGTTGATCATCCCGGTAGACGCCATGGCCGTTCTTGTCCCAGTACAGCAGCGACCAGGAGTGCAGCAACATCACCAGCACGTCGGTTCGGCGCCCCAACGTGTAGGGCCACAGTACGCGCCAAGGTGAATCGCGATGCCGATTGGACGAGGGAAAGGCCAATCGCCCCCACCAGACCCGCTTGTCGAAAGTCGGAAACTTGCGTTCCGTGATCGGAACCTCGATGACGCCGTTTGACCATCGGTACGGATGGTTGGCGCGCTCGGCGTGCGGGCATACGCCGTCGACCAAAGCGCGCATCGAGTTGTTGAACGACAGCGGGATGCCCAACTCGGCCTGGGCGCGCAGCGTGCCCGCATTCCAGCGGAATGAGCCCGCACGGAACGCCCTGACCGGTTCGCCGGTGATGCCGGCCAGATAGTCGCTGAAATAACGGATCGTGAAGGCCGAGCGGTCCTCGTCGTACTGATTCATGAGGCGCGGCCGAATGGGGTACCCGTGTTCAACCCAGAAGGAATCCGGCAGAAACTCGGAGTGCGTGTGCAACTGGACGTCGTGCCCCGCCTGGACCAGCCAGCGTGTGGCCTCGGCAAAAGGCTCGCCCAGCAAATAGATGCCGCAAGAATCGACAAAGTGCACCAGTTTGGCGCCCACGTCGTCCGCCGCCGCACACATCTCCCGGATGCCGGCGGTGCCGTTTTCGTGTTCGCCCCAGACCAATCGCTTTACGTGGTCTTCGGCGGCTCGCTTCGGCTGCGCCTCCACATCGATGGTTACCAGCGCATATCGTGACTTTGTAAACATGCAATCCAGTTAAAGAAGGTTCAGTGCAGATACTTCTGCAGAAAGAGGAGGTATTTGCCGCGGGCCGTTCGCTCCACCGACGGAACAAACTCCGTGCGATAGATCAGTTCTTCGCACAGATTGCGGCGCAGACTGTCTTCAATGAAACTCTTGAGCCGCACCCGATCGGTTCCAGGGAATGGCACGATCCGAACAGTTAACTCTTCGGCGCAAGTTTGTTCGAACTGAATCTGCCGGAACATTTCCGGCGCGTACCACAGCTCGTCATACACGTCGCCACCGAAGTAGACGGTGTCACCTCCTGGGAGTGCAACGCGGCTGCGCTTGCGGCCTGCCAGCCGCGCCAGGCGCCGGTGCTGCCGACCGCATGGGCATGCGCCGAAGTCCCACTCCGCCAGATCGCCGGTGCGGTAGCGGATCAGCGGCATCGCGTAGTTCAACAGCGAGGTGCCCACCACTTCGCCCATGCGTCCAGGTTCGGTGATTGGTTGGCCGTCGTCGTCCAAGATCTCGACATACGCGTAGCCGGGATACACGTGATATGCCTCGGACGCTTCACACTGCATTGCCAGCACGCAGTGCTCTGTTTGCCCATAGAATCCCAGGCACGGAACGGCGAATGCCCGTTCGATGACGGCGCGTTGATTTGGAAGAATGTCTTCGGAACTCAGCGATACACCCCGCAACGAAGGGAACGGCGGCACGCCCTGCTCAATCATCGCTTCGGCCATCTCAGCAACGATCGATGGAAAACCACGGACCAGCACCGGCTCATGCTGGCGAATCCGCGCCAGAATATCCGCCCAAGGTGGCGCAGCGTCGCGCGAAGGGCGATGAACCCACAACATCGCGTCCTTGACACGATGCGCGACATAGGTGCGCTCCGGCGAAGACGTATGCCCCATCCCCACCAGCGAAACAGAAGCTCCCCCTGGCTTCACCCCTAGCCGGCGCCACTGCGCCCAGTTGTAGGCATTCTGCACGCTGGGATCATCCCGTTCGGTAATGACGCGGAATGGCTCCCCGGTAGAACCTCCCGTCTGGACGACGCGCGAAGCAGCGTCGTCAAACAAGAACGATCTGAACTGCTGCGGTCTGCGCAGGATGCTTGACTTGTCCATCAATGGCAGCTTCCTGATATCGTCAAGCCGCCTCATGTGCGCTGGTTCGATGCCAGTCGACGTAAACGCAGCGGCATGGAAAGGCACAGAATCGCGCGCATGGCAAAGCAGCCTTCGAAGCATACTCAGCTCAAGCTCGTCGATCTCGGCGGCGGACATACTGTCGTAGGCTAAGACTGACTCGTAGGGAATCCGGTCAACCATGTCGTTAACGGCTGGCGTACTTCACGGTCATTTCCCCATCGGCGGGCCGCTCGATCGAAAGTTCGTGCGTTTTGTTCGAATCCCTCCAGCGAAACTGCCCCTTACGGCCGGACTGATTGACTTTCGACCACTCAGTGTCGGGCATCAACACATCCGAAAAGCTGAACAGCGTTGCGAAGGCGCCGGTCGCAGCGTCCGACACCGCATAGTTGAACGCGTAGTTCGGCACGATGTCGCGCTCCCGGGGCGACCACCAGCCCTGTATTGCCGGCTGTTCCTCACCGATGTGAGGATGCGACGGCTTTGGTCCGGCCAGCAGGGATGCAACGCGGAGAAACTGCGCACTTCCCGGCACCGACGCCAGAAACTGTTCCCGGTCGGCAAGCAACTGAAGCTCATGCCCAAGGTGAAACCACTGTTTCACGGCGTGCCGGGAATTGGCGTTGTCATGGAACCAGTCGAATACAACCAGCCACTGCCCTGGCATGAAGCAAAGCACGCGGGCATGACGAATGGAGGAGAACTGCTTGCATTCCGCCTCCGCCCAGACGAGACCAGACGCATCGCTTCCGGTTCGGCCCAGGGCGCTGCCATATGGCTTTGCGCCCTTGCGCACCGCATTGCGCCCATCGAACTCCAATGTATTGTGAGCGCGCGTCGACTCGCAATAGACGCGCCAGGGATCCGAGTACCAATGCCCCTCCTTCCAAAGCGCCGATCCCTGCTCGGTCTTGCCGATATAGCCATAGCGGCCGGCATCCACCAGCAGGTTCGCCTTCCGGTCGAACCACACGAAACTTAGATCATCTGCGTGCTTATGAGTGCGGGAATGGAACGCGGCATTCAGCGCTAGGTAGCTGTATGAAGACAGGTCGCTCGCATCTTCGCCAGGTTGTCTGGCGACCCAGTAGCCGCCTTCCTTGAACGCGCGAGTTACCTCTCCCGACAAACCACCGATCGCCCCGCCACTGACCCAGAAGCGCATTTCTGGCGTCGACCATTTTCCTTCCGCTTCGCGCGGTGTCCGGGTGAGCAGACGGTCATCGGAGTCACCGAAGTTGACGATATGCTGGTTCGGGTACACGAACCACGACAGCGCCTCCTCAATGCGCGATGCAAATGCGATAGTCGCCTCGTCCTCGACCAGACCCGAGTCGATCAAGGCCTTCAACGTGTCGTAGACCATGCGGTGATAGTCGGGAGAATGCTCGCGATGCACGCCGTCCGACGCGAACTGCTGCGCAAGCATCACGGTCAAGCGGGCGCGGCCCTGCTCCTGCGCCTGCGCCATGAGCGCAGACTGATCCGCAAAGCGCCTGCCCATCGCGATCTGGCCCGCCACTTGGTAATAGCCGTGGTTGTTGTGGAAGGCGATGTTGGCATCATCACCAAGGTAAGCGGCGTGCTGCTCAAGCGATGCCCAAAGCGAGCGGCGTGCGTCATCCGACAGCATTCCCGCCTCCAGACTCGCCTGAAACAAGTATGCGAGGCGAAACGCGCGCATGCCCACCGACATGTCATACCAGGCGAAGGGGGAAATGCCGACCCGATCAGGGTCGGAGTGCTGGCGCACCCACTCCTGCGCCACGGTCAGTGCCAGCCTCAGGAATCGCTGATCGCCGCTCTGGGAGTGAGCCCGCAACAATGGGTCGGTCATATCCAGGCATTGGATATAAAAGTTGTGCGACCTCTTCTCTTGGCTTTCGAGCGCCCACGGGATATCACCGCGAAGGTCAACGACTTCGTAGCCTCGCCGCTGCCAACCCTTCTTCAGGATTTCTTCCGCCTTCGGTATGACGCCCGACTTGGCAATGTTGTTATCCAGCTTTTCAAATGCGATCACTTCACGATTTCCGTAATGCTTACGCGGAAAATTCCGCGCTTGGCCGGATCCATCAATACCGCGCCCGAAGCGGGAAAGAATCCGACACCGCCCAAAAGATTCGCCGAACCCCGGGAGTCAGTCACGGTCTGACTTGTCTGGCCAAGATTGGGCAGCAACAACGACGTCAGCCGCTTGGTCGTCGCGTCATAGACGATGCAATCGGCCGAAGACCTGTCATATTTGGATTCGGAGAGCAGCAAGAAGGTCTGGCCGTTGCACGAGGCGATGTTCCTGACGCAGTCCTTTCCTAGCCATCCTTCATGAAAGAATTCGGGACGGCCAGACGCCAGTGACAACCGCATCAAGGCAGCCCGGTCCGCATGCGTGGTGTCATCGGTGCCCCAAATCAGATCGCCGTTCGCCAAGGTGGAAAACTGCGTGAACCGCAAGACGCGCGGGAGGCTTTCGACGGACACGCCGCCCATGATCGAATCCGGCAGCAGTATTTCGTTCCACGTTGTGCCGTCATCGACGCTGAACCATAGTCTGCAGTGCTCCCCGATGTCTCCCGAAGCGAGAACCCATTCATCGGGACGATGCGGATTTGGCCGGCATACGTGGAAGTGCCTCAACTGCCCCTGGGGCGGACGCGCAGCCGCGGGCAACGTCAACACCTTTTGCCAACCGTCCCCGCTCTGGCTTGGCCGATAGCGCCACACGCTGACCTCTTTCGTGCCATCCTCGACACGAAGGGGCGCGTACTCGGCATACATCACCGTGCCATTGCGCGATTCGCCGATGCCTTGCGAGCCGTGCCAGGGCCACGGCCCAGTCTCCAGGACATTGACAACTTCACCACGCGTATCCAGATGATGCATCTGGCCGGAAAGAGTCCGAACAATGCGCCCGCCCTCCGACAGGGAGAACACTGCTCTGATCTTGCTGTCGAACTCGATCCCATCACATTCCGGCGTCCATGATGCGCCGAGATCCCGGGACACCAGCAGCCGGTTCCGAGATCCGTTCGTTGCGACGACCTCCCGGATCTCGCCTCCGCCGTCCGGCGCCAGCACCTGATGATCTTCCAGAAAGATCAACGATGCGGAGGTGGACTCGATCAATTCGAACTTCAGGTTCGCCAGCCCCTCCGCGCCAAACGGAATTACCGATTGGAATGCAACGCTGGTTCGGGTAATCACAGGTTTGACCTGCGGCAATTCCCGCTGCTTGTTGTCGGACACAGACGCGATCGATCCCGGCTTTACCCCAATGAACCACTCCGAAACCATGCCGGGGGCAGCATCCTGCACTTTGAGCAACGTGGTCGCAAATCCGACTCGCCGCATGGCGTCGAGGAACCAATCCCGCCCCACGCGAACGTCAGGCAGCTCAGTCTTATCCGGCAAGTAATCAAAGTAACCTGGCCGGGACTTGATTGCGCCCTTCAGCGCCGGCTCCGCATTGCCGTCCAGCAACCGGTATGGCGCAATATGCGTGATGAAGACGCCACCCGGCGCGATGACTCGAAAACACTCCTCCAGCGCGCGTTCGTGTTCCGGGAAATAGTCGAACAGTAAACAACCAAAAACGCCGCAGAACGCGTTTTCAGCGTATCGGGACAAATCCCGCATGTCCACGCCGGATTCGTGCTGCGACGAATAGTTGCCGAACAGCGATGCTGACTTGAAGCTCTTGAAAAGTTTGGCAAGGATCTTCCGTTCTGCCCCCGTCATGGCGAAGCCGAGCAGCGGCTGGGGCGCGGCGCCCAACCCAGACATTTCCTTGCTCAGAAATTTATCGACCACGGGCACCATGGAACGCAACCGCGCGCGGCATCCGCACCCCTTGCAGTTCTGGCCAACCTCGACCTCGCGCAGAGAATCTCCGCACAACGGACATTCATTCACTGACAGATGTACTGCCTTATGCTCCGAGATCATCGGGTTTCCGCTCGCTTTGATAATGGAATCGACTGAGTACTTCTCGAACAAGCCAACGGATTCCCGGATACCATGGTTTTTTCCGTGGGTATCCTGAGGCCGCACCTCCAGGTAGAACCGGGCGCCGATTTCGTTCAGATGGGAAACGAACGCGAGCCCTTGCTCTTTGAAATAGTCATGCTTCTCAAGCTGGTTGAAGCATAGAAAGTACTGGCACCGGTTTTCCTTCACGACATGCTTGAGGTCGTTGAATTCGCCCAGCCGATTGCCCGGAATCTTCTGAAAATACCTCTTCATTCCCGCCTTTTCGGCGTAGGAGGATCCAAGCAGCACCGTCTGAGGGATATTTGCGTAAACGGCTTTCGCGTAGTTCAGGTAGCCATGCAGAATGGCGCCCCAGCCACCCATGCTGGAGCCCCAGAAATAAACGTCTTCCGCCCCGCTGTCACGAAACGCTTTGACGAGGGTCGCCATCGCTTCGATCCAGAAAAAATCGCCATCTTCTCCCAGCCACCAGCTCCCTGCCTGGTTAACGCCAAAGCGGTCCATCGGGCAGACAACGTGGTATTCCTCGCTTCTGAAGCTGGAAGGCGCTGCAGCATGATTATGGCCATGGAGGATGAACAGGACCGGCGCGTTGGCGCGCTTTGCTGGCTTGCAAAAATACTCGATTTCGCGGCCAGCAACGTCGAACGTGTGCCTGCCTTCGGCCGTCATTGCTTTGGACACTCAATACCTCCGCCTGTGCAGTCGCTCATGGAACTCAAGCCCTTGCGTTTTCGTCGCGCTCAGCCGCAAGGGCTGCGTAGACCATGCCGCACACGCTCCCGGCAACATCCCAGCTTCTTTCCCGCTGGATCCATGCCCGTGCGTCCGCGCCCAGGCGCGAACGAAGCAGTGGGCCGGCAAGCAGATCGTCCAGCTTTCTTTCAAGATCGGCAACGTCGCCCTTGGCGAACACCAGGCCGTTCTCGTCGTGGGTCACGATCTCCTTGAGCGCACGGGTGCCCGACACAACAACCGCCTTCTCCAGCGCCATGGCCTCATACGGCTTCAAAGGCGAAACAAGTTCGCAGACTTCCCACGGCTTGCGCGGGAAGGGAGCAATGTCGATCAACGAGTAGTAATCTTCGACCAGATCATGCGGGACGCGGCCGGTCATGATGGTCTTGTCTTGAAGACCCGAGGACGCCACCTGGCGCGTCAGGTCATCGAAAACGGCGCCGTCGCCCACGAGCAGCAACCGGAAATCGCGTCCCGCCGCCTTCAAGCCCGCAGCCGCGGTCACGAGATCGTCCAGACCCTCGTAGTCCACAAACGAGCCCACGTAGCCGATCACCGGCACGTCTGCCGGAATTCCCAGGGTCAGCGCCAGCTCCTGGCTGCGGCTGCGCGGCATGAAGCGGCCGGGATCAACGCTGTTGTAGGCAATGTCGACGCGATTTGCCGGGACGCCCCGGCTGACCAGTTCCTCTTTCATGGCCGTCGTAATCGTGATGACGCGGTCCGCGTGCGTTGCCGTCAGCGCCTCGAAAAGCTGCATGAAGCGATACTTCGCGGTGTGCTCGAATTTGTCATCGCGCGATGACCGCGTCACCTCCCAGAAGCCGCGCACCTCGTACACAAATGGAACGCCCAGCCGCCGCGCAGCAATCAGAGCCGGCAACGCCGTGACGTAGTTTGATGCGGCATGGACGATCTCCGGCTCTTCCCTGGTGATGATGCGTTCGTAGTGCTCGACCGCCGCCAGCGTGTACTCCACTTCGCTCATGCCTTTACGGTTGAAATCGAAGATGCGGCCATAGGTCACGCCATCGATGTCGTCTGCGGCGGGCAGGCTCTGTCCTTCAAGTTCCGTCTTGAAATCGTAGGGAAAGCCTGGACGCGTGTACGGCCGGATATCCCATCCCGCGTTCTTGACGCCCACGGCCAAACCATGCGAACGGGTGGCGTATCCCACCGATGTGTACGGCAGGCTGAACGCCAGAATGTTGAGTACCCGGCGCGGTTGCAGCGGCACCTTTCTCGTGCCCGCAGGTAAGGCTGCCAGCGCTGCAAGTTGCGCACGGCCAATGATCTCGTCGAGGAACTTCCTGTCGTTCGGCCGCACCTCGCCGAGTTCGTGCTCCAGTTCTTTGGCCAGCGCCAATGCGTTGTCCAACTGAGCGGCGTTCAGATACAGCCTGGCCGCACTGCGCAATGTCGTCACCGACCGATCCGCGGCAAGCGCGGCTTCGCCGAGCGTGATCGCCTCGGCTTGTCTGCCCGCATCCAGGCAGGCGTGAGCCGCGCGTAGTTGGACGAAGGCCTCAAGCCGCTTCGGCATGCCCAGGCACTGGGCCGACACGAAACTCAACAGCGCATCAATGCCGACGGCCAGCGCCTGCGCGAGCTTCTGGTCAAGCAGCAGCTTGGCTTGGTCATCGAAGCCGCCCTTCCCCGCCTTGACCGGCACCGGCGCCAGATCCGGGGTTGCCTTCTCTGGCGAATGAACCGCACGGTCCACAGGCTGGGACACAGCAAGTTCGCGATAAATGCGTGCAATGGTTTGCGCAACCTGGTCCCAGCGCCGATTCGCGGCAACATGCTGTCGCCCGTTCTCCGCAAGCTTTGCTTGAAGGTCGGCATCCTTGGCCAGCACCTCGATGCTGTCAGCGAGCGATCTCGCATTGCCGGCAAGATGCACCAACGCGGTCTCGCCATCCACCACCATTTCCTTCAGCGCCGCCACATCGGACACGACGAGGGGTATTCCCAGCGCCATCGCCTCAAGCGGCTTGAGCGGAGATACCAATTGGCAGACCGTCACGGGCTTTCTCGGCAGCGCAATGGCATTCATCATTGCGTAGTAGTCCCGAACCGAATCGGGCGCCACCTTGCCGCAGAACATGACTCGATCCACGACACCGCGATCCTCGGCCAGCTTGCGCAGGCTGGGCAAGGCATCGCCGTCGCCCACGATCAGCAAGCGCGCATGGGGCAGCCGGTCTTGCAGCAGAACCAGCGCTTCAATAAGGTCATCCAGACCTTCATAGCTGACCGCCGCTCCCGCATAGCCGATGACGAAGTCCCCGTCGGCCAGTCGCAAAGTCTGCGCGAGTTCGGCCTTGCGGGGCACGGGCGTGAAGGCGGAGGAGTCGATGGAGTTCGGTGCCAGCGCAATCCTGGACGCCTGCACGCCGCGCGAACCCAGTTCTGCGGCCAGCGCTTGCGTCAAGGTCAACACATGATCGGCATTCGCAGCAGTGAAAGATTCAAGCTGGCGATCGAGTGCAAAGCGTTCACTTTGTTCCCAGCCCGACTTCTTGGATGCCGACGTGTACTCCCACAGCCCTCGTACTTCATACACGAACGGGATGCCAAGCTTGCGTGCGGCCATGAGCGCGGGCAGCGCTGCCTCATAGTTGGATGCGGCGTGAATGGCCTCGACATTCTCGGCCATTGCCTTGCGCGCGATTATTTCCGCGGACTCCGACAGATAGGCGTCAAGGCCAAGCTTGCGGCGGTGCGGGCCGGGCAGCGATTCGTAGGCAATGCCGTCGATCGTCTGCACAGCGTTCCCATCCGCCGCTTTGCTATCGGACCTGTCAGCCGGATAGCCCGGACGGGTCACGCATCGTACATCCAGGCCTTCAGCATGCAAGGCGCGCAGCAGCGCATGCGTGCGCAGCGTGTAGCCCGTTGCGTGATAGGGCAATGAACTGGCCGCGACATAGAGCACTCGTCCGGACACCGGCGAGAAATCGGGACCCGGGTTCACGGCGGGCAATGTGAGACCGCCATGCGCGAGGCGATGGCACCCTGCGATGAACTCGCCTTTGTTCCTCTCAGAAGCTTTGAATTCGACGCTTTCCGGCAACGACGCCAGTAGTTCCTGCGCCGCGTCGATATGCCCTGCATCGAAGTACATGAACGCAAGCCATTTGCGCCGGAACGGGCGCGGATCGGCCTGAGCCGCGTCTATCGCCAATCGCAGGGCGATCGCGGGATCCTTGGCTGCCGTGAGACGCGCTAGCTTGGTCAGACCTGACGCCAGGTCGCTAGGATCTCCGGCATTGATCCGCACGAAGTCTTCGCTGGCACGTACGCCACCGTTGTCGAAAATTTCGTCGATTTGCGCCAGCCACACATCCGCCGGCGGACGGCCGTTTGCGCCGGCCGATCCCAGCGCGCGCCACACGGCCGACGGCAGTTTAATGAACCCTTTCCAACTGGTGAAGCCGGCTGCCACCGCGCTGCCGATCTGACGCCCGCGCCGTGCCTGCACCGCACGAAGCTGCCGCTCCGCCGCAACCATCGCGCCTCGATACGACTCTCGCTCGCGCTGAATCTGGTCTGCGTGCGCCGCAAGGAAATTCTTTTCGTCGCTCAACCGCAGCGCTTGCTGCTGGAGCTGACGTATCTCCGCACCCAGTCGGAGGCGATGCTGCTCCAGGCGGCCGGCCTCCTCGCGCAATTGCTCGTTCAGCTTAAGCCGCTGCCGTTCAAGGTCGTCGCATGACGCGGCCAGCGCCACCGCCTGAGCTTTCGATTCGGCGCGGGCAAGCTCCAACCTCTGCTTGGCTTGCTCCGCGCCAACCAGCGCTTGCTCCAAGCCTGCCACTTTCTCGGCCAGCGCGCGCTTGTCGATCTCGAGGGACTTGCGATCCTGCGCGCCACGCAGCTCATCGGCCCGCAGGCGCTCGAACAACGCACTGCGTTCCCGGTCCAATGCGTCGCGCAAGGCTTCGGCGCGCGACAATTTCTTTTCCTGCTCTCCGAACCGTTTGACGGATTCCAGAACTTCCTGCCGGACAGCATTGAGTTGCGCATTCAACGTGGCGACTTCGCCACGATGCAGTTCATCCTGTTCTGCGAACCTGTCCGCGAGCGTCTCAAGCTCGTCTTCCGCACGCAAACGACCGGACTCAATCTGACGGATGCGCTCAAAGTGCTGGAGCTGGATCCTATGAAGCTCTTCGCGATGCATCGCTTCCAGGCCCGAAGCCAGCAAGCTCAAGCGGTCCTCGGAATCTTTCTCGGGAGCCTCCGTCGTTTTGCGTGCGTCCATTGCTGCCTCAGCCGAGGAGCCCGACCGCATCCACTACGCACGCGTGTTGGGCGATCAGTTGTTGTTGCTCGATGAACTCACGATGCTTGACGAGGACGCACACCACATCCGCGTCAGCGACTGCATCCTTCAGCAAACCGAGTTGCAGATTTCCCTGCTTCAGACCGCTCGGCAGCTCGTCGATATTGGGCTCGACCGCAACAATCTGGCAGCCCAGTCCCATAAGCTTTCCGGTGATGCCCACGGCGGGGCTTTCGCGCAGGTCGTCGATGTCCGGCTTGAACGCAAGCCCAAGGCACGCAATCTTGATGTCGGCCATGCTGCTGCCCGGCTTACGACCCAAGGCGTCGGCCACCGCCGCCTTGATCTTGTCCACCACCCATTCCGGCTTGTGATCGTTGACTTCCCGGGCCATGCGAATAATGCGGGCCTCTTCCGGGCTGGTGTCGACGATGAACCACGGATCGACGGCGATGCAATGGCCGCCAACCCCGGCGCCCGGCTGCAGGATGTTGACGCGGGGGTGGCGGTTTGCCAGGCTGACGAGTTCCCAGACGTTGATGTCGAGCTTGTCGCAAATGATCGACAATTCGTTCGCGAAGGCAATATTGACGTCTCGAAAGCTGTTTTCAGTCAGCTTGCACATTTCGGCGGTGCGGGCGTTGGTGGCGACCAGTTCGCCTTGAACGAACGTCTTGTAAAGCGCCGCCGCCATGTAGTTCGCCATCCGCGTCATGCCGCCGATGATGCGATCGTTGGAAACCAATTCGTGCACCACACGTCCCGGCAGAACCCGTTCCGGGCAATAGGCGATCTGAATGTCCGCCGTCTCACCCGCCTGCTGCGGAAAGGTCAGGTCCGGCCGGGCATCGGCGAGCCACTGCGCGAGCTTTTCGGTGGTGCCCACCGGAGACGTCGATTCCAGAATGACGAGATTGCCTTGCTTGAGCACAGGGGCGATTGCCTGAGCGGCCGCCTCGATGTAGCTGAGGTCGGACTTGTACCCGTCGGTGAACGGCGTGGGCACTGCGATCAGAAATGCGTCGGCCGGCTCGGTCTTCGTCGTGGCGCGCAGATAGCCTTCGGTCACGACTGAGTGCACCAGCATGTCGAGCTCGGGCTCGACGATGTGGACGCGCCCCTGGTTGATCGTTTCCACCGCCTGCTGATTCACGTCGACGCCGATGACTTTCTTCTTGCGCGCAGCGAACAGGGTTGCAGTGGGCAGGCCGATGTAGCCGAGACCGATTGTGGAGATGGTGCCGAACATGGTTTCTCGTCAGTAGATTGATGTGAGGACGTCGCGAATCCGCAACGCCGCCGTCCCGTCGCCGTAAGGGTTATGGGCGCGTGACATCGCTTGGTAGGCGGCTGGGTCATCCAAAAGACGGAATGCCTCGGCCACGATGGAGTTGTGATTGGTGCCGACAAGCTTGACGGTCCCCGCCTCGACCGCCTCGGGGCGCTCGGTGGTGTCTCGCATCACCAGCACGGGTTTGCCCAGCGACGGCGCTTCTTCCTGCACCCCGCCGGAGTCGGTGATGATCAGGAACGCGCGGTCCATCAGGTAAACGAAAGGCAGGTAATCCAGAGGCGCGATCAAGTTGACGTTGGGCACGGCAGAGAGAATGCGCCGCACGGGCTCCTGCACGTTCGGATTCAGGTGCACCGGATATACAACCTGGACATCGGGACGCGACGCGATTTCCGCAAGCGCTCGGCAGATATTCTCGAAGCCCTGTCCGAAGTTTTCGCGGCGGTGTCCTGTAACGAGGATCAGGCGCTTGTGCGGATCAATGAAATTGAAGCGCGCCTCCAGAGCCTCACGCATTGCCGTGTCCTGCCGCAAGCGTTGCACCACGTCCAGCAGCGCGTCGATCACCGTGTTTCCCGTGACGTGAATCACGCTGTCGCCCACGCCCTCTCGTAACAGATTCGCCCGCGCCTGCGACGTCGGGGCGAAGTGGACGTCGGCAAGCCCGCCCGTGAGATGACGATTCATCTCCTCGGGCCAGGGCGAGTACTTGTTGAAGGTGCGCAGGCCCGCTTCGACGTGCCCGACCTTGATCTTGCCGTAGTACGCGGACAAGCTTGTCGCGAGCGTTGTCGTAGTGTCGCCGTGCACCAGCACGATGTCCGGCTGCCACTGCTTGTAGACCTCACGCATGCCCAGCAGGACGTTGCTGGTGATGTCGCTCAAATCCTGGCCCGGCTTCATGAGGTCAAGATCGAAATCGGGGCGGATGCCGAAGATCTCGAGTACCTGGTCAAGCATCTGCCGATGCTGGGCAGTCACGCAGACCTTGGTGTCGAATGACGGGTCGGCGGCCAGCGCCTTGACCACAGGCGCCATCTTGATGGCCTCTGGTCGGGTTCCAAAAACGTTGAGGACTCTCGTCACAGCTATCAATCCACGTGGTCGAGAACAATGCTCTCGAGCAGCTTGAGAATGCCGACAATCAGCAGCGCGACCAGCAGCGTGACCACGATGTTGTAAAGCCGGCGCGGCTCCAGGGGATACTCGGGCAGCGTCGGCGCTTGCAGCACCGACACTTTTTCGAGCATGCGGGTAGCGTCCATCCGCCCCTTTTCGAGACCGGCAAGGGCCGCCTTGTACATATCCTGGGCGAACGCGACCTCCATCTCGAGCCGATGGAACTGCTCGACCGTGTAGTTCAGCGTCTGCCCGGTGGGCGAAGCCAGCCTGGCCCTCTCCTGGGATATCTGCTTGTCCAGTGCCTGAATCGACTGGGTCAACATCAGGATGTTGGGATGGTCGCGCGCAAGATTCTTGGGCAGCGACGCCAGTTGCGTCTGAAGTTGGGAGCGCTGCTCTTCCAGCTTGCCGACGATCACGCTGATGCTTTCGGCAGTAGCTTGCGGCGACACAAGTCCCTTGGCGTTCTGAAACGAGAGCAACGCTTCGCTGGCCTTCTGAAAGCGCTTCTGCGCCTCGTCGACCTGGTCCGTGAGAAAGGAGACTTGAACCTGCGCCATCTCATGGCCAATCTGGTTCATGTAACGCTCGCCTTCCTGGACCAGCATGCTGACGATGGCTTTGGCCGTGGCCGGGTCGTACGCTTGGGCGCTGATGCGCAGGACACCGGCAAAGTCGTCATAATCGACCGCCGTACGCGACAGATAGTGGCGATGGAACCATTCCATGGAGCCATCCTTGAACCACATACGCGATACGAGGTCGTGTCCCGAGCCGCTGTAATGCGCACGCAAATCGAGCTTTTCATCAAGCTTTCTGAGCATGTCGACTGACAGCAGATACTCCCTCAACAGAAGCTGGTCTGCCCGATTCACGCTAGGCACACCGGCGACCATCATCGGGATGTCCAGCGACGCAACGCCCACCGAATCCGTCTTGCGGATGATGACGTTCGATTCCGACACGTAGCGGTCGGATGCCACGAGCAGCCAGTAGATGGTCGCCAGCAAGGCCAATAAGAAGATCAGGCGGATCGTGCGGCGGAACGCGGCGATGGAGAACAGCCCACCCCGCACGCCCTGATATGCCGCATCGAGCGCGGAAGAGAATTTTCCGGTGAAAGTCACTTTTAAATACTGTCCTTGTAAGCTCTTAGTCCATCGTCGATCTGGTCGAACCAGTGCGCCTGGCCATTCGTGATCCAGATTCCCGCTTGGCAGAACTGCTTGAGCGTCGATTCATCGTGCGCAACCATGATCAAGCCAGCGCGGCTGGCCATGTCCTTGAACGCCGCCGCGGTCTTCTTTCTGAAACCTGCATCGCCCGCCGCCGTTACCTCGTCCGAGATGTACACGTCGAAGTCGAAGGCGAGAGACAACGCAAACTGCAGCCGCGAGCGCATGCCGGACGAATAGGTGCTGACGGGTTCGTCAAACGCCACGCCCAGTTCCGAAAAATCCTTGATGAAGGCAAGCCTGTCGGCCAGATCGTCCTGATGCCCGTGCACGCGGCAGACGAACTTGGCGTTCTGGCGTCCCGAAAGCGTGCCTTCCAGCCCCCCCTGCCCCATGGGCCAGGAAACGCGGCACTGGCGTTGGACTCGCCCCTTGGTGGGATAGTCCACGCCGCCAATGATGCGGAGCAGCGTCGATTTGCCTGCGCCATTCACACCAATGAGGCCGACGCTGACCTTTGACGGTATGGTCAGGCTGATCCCTTTGAGAACCCACCTTCCCATCCCGTGCTCGGTCTTGTACCGCTTGTGGATGTCTTCGACGACGATCATTGCATCACCAGCCGCAAAGCAAATCGCCGGTAGAGCAGCAGCCCGATGAAGACGTACACCAGCGCCGAGCCGTAGAGATACGCGAGGCTCGTTTCAGGCGCGGCATGGTAGTAGGGAACAAAACCTTGACGAACCGTCTCGAGGCCGTGCGTGATGGGATTAAGCATCAGCAACTCGCGCCACGCCGCAGGCACTGTGGCCAAGGGCCAGATGACGCCTGAAATCAGATACAGCGGCAACATGAGGATGTTCAGGATGTGCTCGAGTTCGGGAACCAGCTCCATCAGCACCGATGCGATCAGGCCATATCCAAGGGCGAACATCCACAAGCCGAAGACGGCGGCCAGCACCAGCAGCGGGTCCGCGGGAATCGCATCGTGGCCGAGCAGGTTCGCTACCACCAGTATCGTGATGGCAACCAACGCCATCAAGAAGGCTTCCAGCACGCCGCGAACGATGGCCGGGTCGAAGGGCTTGACCTGCCGGTAGTTGAACAGCGGGCGATTGCAGTCGATGGCATACATCACCTGAATGGCCGTACGCCGGAACAGGAAGAACGACAGCAGGCCGACCATCAACCAGATCACGACGTCAATCCCGCCCATCGTATGAACCCGCACGACCGTCCAGATCCACGCCAGAAATCCTATATGCAGGATCGGCTCGATCAGAAGCCAGAACCAGGCGGCCCGCTCACCAAAAAGGCGATCGAGCGACTCACGCAGGAAGATGGCGCGCCAGACCGAAAAGGTGATGGATAGCGAACTACGCATGATTACGCGATCAACCGATCGCTACTGCAAGGCGCGGTTGATGGTGACATAGGGATTCAGAGGCATGACCACAAGCCTCAAGAACTTTTCAAATTCCGCAGAGGGCGAATTGGCGACATAGATGACATCCCGGTTCTGGACTGGGAAGTTCTGCGTCACGAAGAAGGACGCCGGATCTCGCAGATCGATTTGATAAACCACGGGTACCGTGCCATCCGCCGCCTTGGTGGCTTCTTGCTGCCCATCAACCAGCGCCGCATCCTCAAACCGGAACACGAACACGCCTCGCGCGTCGGCGCGGGCGTCGTTGAGTCCGCCGGAGCGAGCCAGCGCCTGCGCCAGCGAAATCCCCTGCGCCTCGAACGGAATTTCCTCATTCTTGCCGGTGGCGCCCAGCACGGAGAAGCTCTGCGGCTGGAAGAGCGCGGTGACCACATCGCCCGGCTTGAGCAGAATGTTCTGCTTCGGGTCGCGGATCACGGCATCCAACGGCATGATGGCCGTCACATTCTCCCTGGAGAGCTGAATTGCCATGCGATTCACGGGCTGTTTGACGCCACCGCCCGCTGCCAATGCATCGAGCAGCCGCTCGCCCTTGGGCGTAAGCGGCAGCAGCAAGCTGTTGCTGACCTCGCCCACTACGGTGACGTTGGATGTGTTGTTCTTGATGACGCGAACCAGCACCTGGGCCTGGTTCGCCTTGCCTTCCAGACGCCGGGCGATGTCCGCCTCGATTTGCTGCGTCGTGCGGCCTCGCACCAGGACGCGGCCGGCAAACGGCATGGTGATCATGCCGTCGGGCGTGACCATCTGCTCAGGGAAGGTAACCGCGCGCGATGCCGTGGGGCCAGCCGTGGGATCGAGAACGACTGAACCGAAAAGCATCGCCGGCGGCGCTTCCCAGATTGACACCTCGACAATGTCGCCCGGACCGATCAGGTAGTTGTTGCTGCCTGCAGCCGGAAAGATCTTGTCGAACTCCCCCAACTGCTTACCGTGCGCCAGCTTCCGCGCCAGCGCGTCATTGACGTCGATGATCTGGATGCCTTCGACCCGCCCCGAGACGCTGGCTTCCTGCGCTTCTTGCACCTGCTGCCGGCTGGCGCCCGACGATGCGAGCCATCCCGGATACGTCCCACACGCCGTCAAGGCGATCAGCAGACTCAAACTACCCAGCGCCTTGCACGTTCTGGTAATGCGACTATTCGAATTCATTGGCGACGTCTTGCTAAAGCCCGTGTCGCATGTCTTTGCATGCATCTCTAAAAAACCTGCGGCACATCGCCGGCAAGCCAGCTGATTCACTTCCCGACTTCGGCAAAACGTTGTCGGCCCAATTTCAATTGCCTTTTTTCACTGCCCGGTGCGATATCGCCGAAAAATACCAATGGCATTCGCCGGGCAATATCCGCCCGCGATACTCGAGGTTTGAAAACTCCGAGGTTTCTCGGCGAGACTGCGTCGACTCTCGCCGCGCGATGTTATTTGTCCAATAGCCGGAGATAATCCGGCTGGATGTCGAAAGCTGAAACGGGAATATCACGGCCAATACCGCTTAAACCGATTCCCGATTCCCGCATTGAACGGGGAGCCCACGATTCCAAATCAAACCAGACCAAAAAACCCATACCCAATCGAGAAAACTTTAATTACAATTAGGCATTCGCGCTATACGCAACTTCGCGCACATTGAGCTAAGTACCTGAGACTCCAGGCAATTGGCAGAAAATTTTTGTGACGATTATCCGCGATTTACCCGGCGTTGGCAACGACGAGGGTTTCAAATTCTCACGAGCGAAATAATGCGTTGGAGAAAGGCAACCCTGCCAGCCAAGCCCGTCGGATAAACGACTTTAGAATCAACCGGTTATTGCGGATGCCTGTGAGGCTCGAAGTTTTTGTTTGGTCCGCCATTGACATGCCCTGAAAGAACCTTCTTCCAGAGGCGCCCGCCCGCAGAACGGGTATTCCGGGGAACACACGCCCGAAATCCCGGCTGATCAGTGGATCGGATTATTCGGGGAGATGTCGTTAACCTGGTACCAACATTTAGCCGATCTCAGCCCATACCCTCGATCGGTGACGTGGCCCTTCAGATCAAGCCAAGCCGGCTGAGAAAGTCGCGAGCGAGTCGGGTGATGCCGTGCGGACCCGTCTCGCCGTCCGCGCTCTGCTCCCCCGTCGTCCAGATCACCATGTCCGTCGCCCCGCTGACCGCGCCCAAACTGCCATAGACCTTGGGCATGATCGGAACGTGATCGCCGTAGATGCACAAACCGGCCGGCCGGCCATTGGTCAGCAGGGTTCGCCGTAGATCGGAGAACATTGCATCGGCATTGCGTAGGTGTCGCGCATAGGCCACCAGGTCCTCACAGCCTTTCGGCAGTGGTCCTGAAAGGAATTCTTCCGCATCCTCATCCGTCACCGGCTCCCAGTGAAGCGGGCCATGGTTCTCCATCGTGATGACGTGGATGTACAGGGGCTGCTGGCCATTCCGCTTGAGCAGGGACGAGACGAATTCGCCCAACGCGCGATCGCTGACGTAGGCGCCGGCCTTCTCGGCGCCTTCGAATGCCTTCAGATCGAAGAACTCATCAAACCCCAACTTGGGCAAGACCTTGTCCCTGCGGTAAAAGCTGCCATGGAAAGGGTGCACGCAGATGGTTCGATAGCCCAGGTTTTTCAGATAGGACGCCACCGTCGGGACCCCCTCGCCTGCGAAGCGCCGGTAGGGGTTGTATCGATGCACGCCCAGTGCGTCCACATCCATTCCTGAGAGAAAGGCGAACTCAGTGCGGACCGTGTTGGCGCCCCGGGCAGCTACGTCCAGCTCACCCCAAAGCAATGATTCCTGCCGCAAAGCGTCGAAGCCGGCCAGCACCTCGTTTTTTACCAGGGGGTAGGACCGGCGGACGTCGAAAAAGGATTCGCTCTGCACGCTGACCAGATCCGGGAGTGAGCTCGGCAACCAGGATGGGCGGCGCGGTTGGAAGGGAGCGGCAGCACGCGCCGTGGCGGTACATTGCCGTTCGGCCCGGCCGTACGCCCACAGCGCTGAAAAAATTCCCAATCGTCGAAGGTCCGAGGCTGCGTCGAAATCGACTTTCAGACCCTTTGCCGCCCACGCAGCCAAAGCGGTGCCGGCGGCAACCGTCAAGGCGATCCCTGGGAAAAACAGAGGTCCAGCCTGCGTGGCGATTTCCGGCTCGACCGATAACCCAACCCACAGCGCGCCACCGAAGCCGGCTGCCGTGGCCAGCGCGTTGCCCCACCCAAAAAAGGGCAGATACAGCCTCGGATGCCGAATGGCGTCGGTGAAGTATTCAAAATCGGGAAAGACGAACGGTTCCTGCAGCGCGTGGTCCTTTGCCCGGCTCACAAGCACCACGACGAGTTCCAATGCCAGGACATTGGCCATCGCGAAATAGGGCCTGCGAAAGAGCGCGAGCTCCAGGGAGAACCCGATCAGTAACACCCCCACATGCGTGAGGTTGGCCCGAAAGGGGCGGCGCCAGGCCATCACCGGACGCGGACGCAGCAGCCCCTCGATTGCCCAGCTAGCGGCAAGGCCGATGAAAAATGCCGGCAATATTCCCCAGCCAAGAACCTCAGCCACCGTAACCCAACCTCCTCAGGATCCAACCTGAGACCGCGGGATGAATCACAGAAAGCAGAAACGTGCCCAGATTGAGTGGGAATGGAAAGCTGATCCGGGCTCGGTTGGCCTGCAAGCCCCGCCGGATTGCGGAAGCTGCCCGTTCCGCGCTCCACAGGAATGGCTTGGGACCGGGCATGTCGAAGCACATCTGCGATTCGACGTAGCCGGGCATGATGACGTTGACGCGAACGCCCCGCTTGGCCAGGCTGTCGCGCATGGCTTCACCATATGCCTTGACCGCCGCCTTGCTGGCGCAGTAGCTCGGGGTATCCGGAAGACCGCGCCACGCTGCCAGGGAGCTGACCAGGGCAATCTGGCCGTCACCGCGCGCCTGCATCGCGGGCAGAAGGCCGTGCACGGTGGCCAAGACGGCGCGAACATTCACATCCAGCAGACGCTGCACATCGTCCCAGGACTCGCCCGCCTGATCCGGTCCCGTATTGATGTTCACGCCTGCATTGGCAATGACAAGATCGGGAGCTTCGCTGTGGCCGATAGCCTCCAGCCATTCAATCAGCGCGGGCAGATCGCGCAGATCCAGAGGCTGAGCGATGACCCGCACGCCCAGTGCGGCGCATCGCGCCTCGATTTGATTCAGGCGCGCCTTGTCGCGGCCTTGAAGTATGAGCGTGCGCGTACCCGCGCGCGCATATTCGTAGGCCAGCGCGGCGCCGATTCCGCCTGTGGCGCCAGTGATCAGTACGCAGCGGGGAACTGCCCCCTTGCCGTTTGCAGCTTTTTTCATACCGTCGGCAAAAGGAGGGCAGTTTACGGCGAATCGACGAACCGCGTCTTTTCACTTCTCCCGAGCGCCAGCCAGTATGCGCGGCAGATCCGTACCGTAATCGTCATGGGCATACACCATCGCCGGCAAGGGCGACACGAGGCGGCCGCCTTGCTCCCATAGCGATTCAACCCAATCGGCCGCCACGTCGGCAATCGCGTCCTGCACGCAGAACGCCGGCTCGCTGGAGAACATGGGCACCGGCGGCTCCAATCCCGCTTCGCCGTGCACGACGTCAAAGAGATCGCGGTAGCCCTCGATGGCCTTGTTCAGCACGTACAGGTCCGGCCCTTCCAGGCCGATCACCACCGAGAAGGTCCCCTCGCCGCCCTGGTCGGGAAAGATGCCGAACTGGATTTCGCGCGCCTTCTCGGGCAATCGCGCAAACATCCCGGCCAGCGTGCGCAGAGCGTCCGCCGTTTGCGCGTCCAGGATGCGGCGCAGTGCGTCTTGATAGTCGTGTTTCGTCATCGCGCCAGCATAGCGCATGGCGGCATCGCATCACGCGTCGGACGGCATCTGCGCCAACAGCTTGTCCAGCGTCACCGGATAGTCCCGCACACGCACGCCGGTCGCGTTGTACACCGCATTGGCAATCGCCGCCGCCACACCGCACAGCCCCAATTCGCCGACGCCCTTGGCTTTCATGGGCGAAGACACCGGATCGTCTTCGTCCAGAAAGATGACCTCCTGGCGCGGAATGTCGGCATGGACGGGGACCTCGTAACTTGCCAGGTCATGATTGACGAAGAATCCCGCGCGATGGTCGACCGCCAGCTCCTCCATCAACGCCGCGCCCACGCCCATGGTCATGGCGCCGATGACCTGGCTGCGCGCGGTTTTGGGATTGAGGATGCGGCCAGCGGCGCAGACGGCCAGCATGCGGCGCACGCGGGTCTCGCCGGTGGCGGCGTCCACGGCCACTTCCACGAAGTGTGCGCCGAACGTGGATTGCTGGAATTTCTTGTCCAGGTCGCCGAACTCGATCGCGTCTTCCGCGATGAGCTCGCCGCCCGACACCGCGCGCGTCAGCGGCGCGCTGCGCCCGCTGGCGTCCGTGACCACGCCGTTGGCGAACACCGCGCCCTGCTCGTCGAATCCCAATCGCTCCACGACCAGCGTCCGCAGTTTTTCGCAGGCGGCATACACGCCCGCCGTGGAACTGTTCGCGCCCCACTGCCCGCCCGAGCCTGCGGATACGGGAAAGGCCGAATCGCCCAGCCGCACCACCACGCGGGACAGCGGCACGCCCAGCATCTCGGCGGCGGTCTGCGCAATGATGGTGTAGCTGCCCGTGCCAATGTCGGTCATGTCGGTCTCGACGATGACGCGCCCCGCCGCATCCAGCCGCACGCGTGCGGCCGACTTGGTCACCAGATTGTTGCGAAAGGCGCTGGCGACGCCCAGCCCGATGAGCCAACGCCCTTCGCGCCGCGTGCCGGGCTTGGGATCGCGCTGGTCCCAGCCGAAATGCCGGGCGCCCGTCTGCAGGCATTCGACGAAACGCCGCTGGGAGAACGGCCGGGATGGATCGGTGGGATCAACCTGCGTGTCGTTGAGCACGCGAAACTGCACGGGGTCCATGTCCAGCGCTTGCGCCATCTCGTCGATGGCAATTTCCAGCGCCATCATGCCGGGCGCCTCGCCGGGTGCGCGCATCGCATTGCCTTCGGGCAGATCCAGCGTCATCAGGTTCAGCGCGGTGCGCTGATTAGCGCCGGCGTATAGCAGCTTGGTCTGCTGCACGGCCTCTTCGGGCTGGCCGTCCGGCAGGTCGCCGGACCAGCTCTCGTGCGAGATCGCCGTCAGCTTGCCGTCGCGCCCCGCGCCCAGCCGGATGCGCTGGATCGTGGCGGGCCGGTGCGTCGTGTTGTTGATGATCAGCGGACGCGGCAACGCCACCTTCACCGGCCTGCCGGCCGCTCGCGCGCCCAGCGCAGCCAGCAAGGCGTCCGCCCGCACGAACAGCTTGCCGCCGAAGCCGCCGCCGATGTAGGGCGAGATCAGGCGCACATTCTCCTTGGGAATGCCCAGCGTCCTGGCCACATCGGACCGCCCCCAGGCGATCATCTGATTCGAAGTCCATATCGTGAGCTTGTCGCCCTTCCAGACTGCAAGCGAGGCGTGCGGTTCCATCATCGCGTGCGACTGGTCGGGCGTGGTGTAGGTGTGATCGACCGTGACCGGCGCCGCGGTGAACGCAGCGTCGAAGTCGCCCGCGTCGGTCTTCGGGATGTGCTTGCCGGATGCGCCGTGGTCCCGCTTCTGCGCTGCCAGGTCGAACGCGCCTTGCCGCCGCTCGTACTGCACACGGATCAGTTTGGCGGCCGCGCGGGCCTGCTCGAACGTGTTGGCGACCACCAACGCAATCGCCTGGTGATAGTGCTGGATGTCCGGACCGCCCAGCAGCGTGGCCGTGTTCATCTTGCCCTTGCCCAGCTTGCCGGCATTCTGCGCGGTCACGATGGCCAGTACACCCGGCGCCCGGCTCGCAAGCTCGGTATCAATGGCCGTGATGGCGCCCTTGGCAATCCCCGCGCCCACGACGTAGCCGACCGCGGGATTGGGCGCGATGTCGTGGTGCTCATACGCGTAAGGGGCCTGGCCGCTGGTCTTGAGCGGTCCATCGATGCGATCGACGGGCTGGCCCACGACCTTGAGCTGATCGATCGGGTTCTGTGTCGCGGGAGTATCGAATTTCATGAGTTCACGCCCTCGCTTCCATCAAGACCGAACCGAGCGCGCGGCGCGCCAGCGTCAATTTGAAACCGTTATCCGGCGTCGGCTTGGCGCCGGACAGCAGCGCATCGGTCACGCGCGCCGCGCCGTCCGGCAAATACGCTTCCGCCGCTTCGCTGCGCCAGGGCTGCGGCGCCACGCCGCCCAGCGCCACCCTGCCGGTGCCATCGTCTTGCACGACGGCGGCCACCGCCACCAGCGCGAAGGCGAACGACGCGCGATCGCGCACCTTGCGGTAGAGGTGTTTGCCGCCCAGCGGTTTGGGCAGCACCACCGCGGTGATCAGTTCGCCGGCCGCCAGATGGGTCTCGATGTGCGGCGTGCCTTCCGGCGGGCGATAGAAATCGGCAATGGGAATCACCCGCCGCGTGGCGTCGGGCCGAACCGTCTCGATCTTCGCGTCCAGCAGGCGCATGGCCACAGCCATGTCGCTGGGATGCGTGGCGATGCAGGCGTCGCTGGCGCCGATCACCGCCAACTGGCGCGAGACGCCGCCGATTGCGGAACAGCCGCTGCCGGGCACGCGCTTGTTACAGGGTTGGTTGGTGTCGTAGAAATACGGGCAGCGCGTGCGTTGCAGCA
This sequence comes from Achromobacter sp. UBA5777, assembly GCF_002418565.1. NCBI lineage: Bacteria > Pseudomonadati > Pseudomonadota > Betaproteobacteria > Burkholderiales > Alcaligenaceae > Achromobacter > Achromobacter sp. UBA5777. The sequence goes on from NZ_DIEJ01000261.1 coordinate 51,042, forward strand.
GATTGCCGGCGGTCGTGGCGCGGTTGCGGATCTGCCCCGACGCGCCAGCCAGCAGCGCGCGCGCCAGCACCGCGTAATCGCGCCGCACCACCTCGTGGGCGGCAAGGTCCGCATTGCGTACGACGGCGCCGATGCGTAGCCCGCCGTCGTCCGTGGGTTCGATGCTGTCCAGACCCAGGCCGTTGACATCGACCAGGTGGACGGGCGTTTCGACTTCAATCTTCATCAGGTCCAGCAGATTGGTGCCGCCTGCAATGAACCGCGCGCGCGGCTCGCGTGCCGCGCTGGCAGCGGCCTCGGCATCGGTGCCGGGACGCTCGTACGTGAACGATCTCATGCCTTGCCCTCCGCGACGTCTTCAATGGCGTCCAGGATGTTGGAATACGCCCCGCAACGGCAGATGTTGCCGCTCATGCGTTCGCGGATCTCCTCGGGCGTCAGCAACGGGCGCTCGGTCAACGAGTCGGTGACATGGCTGGGCATCCCGCTTGCGGCCTCGTCCAGCATGCCGACGGCAGAGCAGATCTGCCCCGGCGTGCAGTAACCGCACTGGTAACCGTCATGCTTGACGAACGCGGCCTGCAGCGGATGCAGCGCGCCGGGCGTGCCCAACCCCTCGATGGTCGTGATCTGCTGGCCGTCGTGCATGACGGCCAGCGTCAGACAGGCATTGATCCGCCTGCCATCCAGCAGCACCGTACAGGCGCCGCACTGGCCATGATCGCAACCCTTTTTGGTGCCGGTCATGTGCAGGTGCTCGCGCAGCGCGTCCAGCAGGCTGGTGCGCACATCCAGCGCCAATTCATGCGTGCGGCCGTTCACATTCAGCGTGACCGTGGTGGTCAGGTTGTGCGCCGGCGCGGCGCTTTGGGCTGCGGACATGGTTGTTGTCCCGAGTGCGGTGGCTGAGGCGGCGCCCGCTTTGAGCAGGTTGCGCCGCGAAATCTTGATATCGATGGAATTTTCCAAGGCTGGAACTCCTTTGAGCATTCGGCGGGCCGCAGCTCGCCATCAGCGCGCGCTATCAGCAAACCGTGTTCCTGGCGGCGCCGGCCACGGCATGCCGGGTGCCGCGCTACCGCGCGCGTGAAAACGGGGCGGATTTCCCGATAAGATCGTCGTCAATCGATGATAGCGACGGGAACCGCCCGGCCGCCACGCCCGTTTGACAAGAAAATGTTCGATCTCGAAACCAATCCGGACAACGCCGATCGCAACCGCTGCGTGGGCATCCTGCTAGCTGCCGGACACGGCCGGCGCTTTGCCAGCGCAGCCGCGGGCCAGGACAAGCTGCTCGCGCCCCTTGCAGACGGCACACCTGTCGTCATGGCGGCCGCGTCGTCCCTGCTGGCTGCGGCGGCCGGCGTTGTGGCGGTCGTCCGCGCGGGCAACGACCGCGTCGCGGCATTACTGGCGCAAGCCGGATGCGAGGTGGTCACAATCGGCCCGAACGCCGAGGGTAAGAACGCAGGCATGGGCGACAGTCTGGCCGCGGCCGCACGGCACGTCATGCGCACCGCAAGCCCGGACGTGGAATCCTGCCTTGTCGCGCTTGGCGACATGCCCTGGATCCGCGCGGATACCTTTCTGCGCGTTGCAGAAGCGGCTAGTGTGCATCCCATCGTCGCGCCGACATGGCAGGGCCAGCGCGGCCACCCGGTCGCGTTTCAGCGATCGATCTGGCCGGCGCTTGCGGCGCTGGCGGGGGATGTGGGCGCACGTTCCGTATTGGCCCGTCATGGTGTGACCGAGCTGGCGGTCGATGATGCGGGCGTATGTGCCGATGTGGATACGCCGGATGATCTGTCCACCGCAGAATGCGGTGGACGATCTGCGACGCCCTAGGCGGGCGTCGCGTCGCCGCGTGGCCGGGCGATCACCGCCGCGCCGGCCGAAGCCGCCCGCCGCGGCAGGACCACGCGGAAACTCGTCACGTCGTCGCGCGAGTCCGCGCTGATGCAGCCGCCATGCGACACCACGATCTGCTGCGCAATGAAAAGCCCCAAGCCCAACCCGTGGTGACCGCCGGGTCGCCGCGCGCCGCTGCGGAATGGGTTGAACAGATGGGGCAGCAGCTCCGGCGGAATGGTGCCGCCATTGGAAACAGTGATGACCACCTCGCCGGCGTCCTCGCCATTGACCTCGACTTGCACCGGGGCGGTCTTGCTGCCATGGTGCAAGGCGTTGCCCACCAGGTTGGCGATCACCTGCGAAATGCGCTGGCCGTCCCATGCGCCGGCCGCGTCGCCACGGCAGTGCGACGCGACCTGGCGATCGGGAAAGCCCGTGCGCACCTCGTCCAGCGTGCGCTCGACCAGCGCCCCCATGTTCAGTTCCGAGGGCGCCAGCGTCAGCCCGCCCGCCTGGCGAATGCGCGTCACATCAAGCAAGTCTTCGATCAGACACGACATGCGCTCACTGCTTTGCAGCATGCGCCGCGCCAGGCTCGAAGTGCGTTCGTCGTCGCCCTGGCGCTGCAGCACGGTGGCGCCCATGATGATGGCCTGCAAGGGCGTGCGCAGATCGTGGCTCAGCACCGCCATGAACATTTCGTTGACCCGCAGCGCTTCGGTGCGCTCTTCGAGTTGCTGCGCCAGCGCACGCTTGCGCTCGTGCAATTCGAAGAACACGTTGGCCTTCGTGCGCAGCATGTACGGGTCGACGGGCTTGTACAGAAAGTCCACCGCGCCGCTTTCGTAGCCGCGAAACTGCCAGTTCTGTTCGCGCGAACCGGCGGTGATGAAGATCAGCGGAATGTGGCGCGTGCGCTCGCTGCCGCGGATCAGCTCGGCGAGTTCGAAGCCGTTCATGTCGGGCATCTGCACGTCCAGCAGCGCCAGCGCAACGTCGCCGTGGCGCAGCAGCAGTTCCAGCGCCTGCGGGCCGGACTGGGCCTTCAGCACTTCGACACGGTCGCTGGCGAGCAGCGCCTCTAGCGCAATCAGATTCTCCGGAACGTCGTCGACCAGCAGGCACTTGATGCGGTCGTCGTGAGATAGGGCTGATGTCGGGATCATGGTGTCAATGCGTTTGGGTTTCAGGGCAGCCGCCTTGTGGGCAACTGCGCGAACACGGCGGCAATCTCGTCGGGCGTCAGCGCCCTTGCCGCCGGAACCAGCGCCAGTGCGGCGTCGGGCATCGTGGGCGCCGCTGCCGACGCCGCCGCCTGCACCAG
>NZ_DIEJ01000257.1:0-8466 GCF_002418565.1 Achromobacter sp. UBA5777
AGCCACACGCGAAGCGTCATCCCCACGACGCAAGACGACGCGTAAGCCCCACCAGGCCGCCCGCGCGGCCGTTGTGGGGCGGGCGCCGCAAGCCGCTTCAAACACACGTTGTCGCCGGCAAGAACCTCAAGAACCCAACACGCCCCCCCATCCGCCAAGCTGAATTCATCGCAGCCGGGTGCGGCGTCGGCCTGGGGTGCGCGGGGCGTGTAGATGCGCCCGAGGGAAACCGAAGGGAGCCGAAGGCGTACGAGGTTGACGACGGGGCAGTCCGGAGNNGGACCGCAATCGTAGCCCCGCCCACCCCAGGCCCACGACGCGCCGGGCGTCTCAAGGACTCCACCCTCGGCATTACCACGGCTCCGGGAGGCGTCCCAAGCACTCACTGCGCGGCAACACCAATAAAGCATCATCAAGCCGCCCGAACCCCAATCGCCACCACCCTCGCAGTAAACCCCTTCAACAACTCCTCCCGCATCGCCTCAGCCCGCACCATCGACGCCTCCTTCACGTGCCCGTACCCGCGAATCTCCTCCGGCACGCTGGCCAACGCCACCGCCTTATCCAGATTCCCGCGATTCAACTTCCCCAGAATCGCCGTCACAGTCTCCCGATACTCCTTGATCAATTCCCGCTCAGCCCGCCGCTCCTTCGTATACCCGAACGGATCAAACCGAGACCCCCGCAAAACCCGCATCCTTGCCAACATCCGAAACACCTTCAACATCCCCGGCCCGTAAGACCGCTTCACCAGATGCCCATCCTTGTCCCGCCGTGCAAACAAAGGCGGCGCCAGATGAAAGCGCAGTTTCCAATCTCCCTCAAACTGCTCACCCACCCGCTTCAAGAACTCCCCATCCGAATACAACCGAGCCACCTCGTATTCGTCCTTGTAGGCCATCAGCTTGAAGTAATACCGCGCCACCGCCACCGCCAGCCGGTTCGTGCCCGTCGCCTCTCGTTCCGCATGCACCACCTTGTCCACCAGATCCGTGTACTGCTTGGCATAGTCCGCGTCCTGATACTGCGTCAGGAACGCCTTGCGCACCGCCACCATCTGCGCCAACTCACTGGCCGGCTTCCTTAGATCCACCACCGGACTCGCCACCCGCGGCCGCGTGATTTCGATGATGTCTTCCGGCTGCGCGGCCGGCACTCCGCCATTGGCCATCAAGCGCGCCACCGCCGCCGGCTCGTGCGCCGCCCGACGCCCCCACGCAAAGGCCGCAAGGTTGTTTGGCACCTGTTGGCCGTTCAGCTCGATCGCCCGCAACAACGCCTCGCCCGACAGCGGAATCCAGCCCTTCTGGAATGCGTAGCCCATCATCAGCGGATTCGAATAGATCGCATCGCCCAGCAGCACCACCGCCATGGCTGCGGCATCTACCGCATCAAGATTCTCCTTGCCGCAGGCGCTCTGCAGATCTGCCGTCAGATTCACCCCCGGCAATGTCCAGCCCGGGTTCGACACGAATGCCGCCGTCGGCGCCGTATCGCTGTTCAGCAGCACATGCGTGCGTCCCGGACTCACGCGCGCCATCGCCTCCGCGCTCGTCGCCACCACCAGATCGCCCGCCAGCAGCAGATCCGCCTCGCCCATCGCCACGCGCGTGTTCAGCAGATGGTCCGGCGAGCCCGCCAACACCACGTGCGAAAACACCGCGCCGCCCTTTTGCGCCAGCCCAGCCATGTCCAGCACCGAACAACCCTTGCCCTCCAGGTGCGCCGCCATGCCCAGCAACTGCCCGATCGTCACCACGCCCGTGCCGCCCACCCCCGCGATGAAGACGCCATAGGGCACATCCAGACTGCGCAAACGAGGCGCCGGCACATCCTCGTCCGGCGCGCCGCCCGATTGCGCCAACGCGGGCGGCTTCTTCAGTTTGCCGCCCTCTACCGTCACCAGGCTCGGGCAAAAGCCCTTCAGACAGGAGAAGTCCTTGTTGCAGCTCGACTGGTTGATCTTGCGCTTGCGTCCGAACTCGGTCTCCAGCGGCTCAACCGACAGACAGTTCGACTTCGACGAGCAATCCCCGCAGCCCTCGCACACCCGTTCATTGATGATCACGCGGCGCGCCGGGTCCGGATAGGCGTTGCGTTTGCGGCGGCGGCGCTTTTCGGTTGCGCAGGTCTGGTCGTAGATCAGCACCGACACGCCGGGATGCTCGCGCAGCTCGCGCATCACCGCGTCCAGCTCGTCGCGATGGCGCACGGGCACGTCCCGCGCCAGGTCGGTCACGTCCACATACTTGCCGGGATCGTCGGTCACCACCACGATCTTCTCGATGCCCTCGGCCGCCACCTGACGCGTGATCATCGGCACGCTGATCGGGCCGTCGACCGGCTGCCCACCCGTCATCGCCACCGCGTCGTTGAACAGGATCTTGTACGTGATGGGCGCCTTGGCGGCCACCGCCGCGCGGATCGCCAGCAGCCCCGAGTGAAAGTAGGTGCCGTCGCCCAGGTTCGCGAACACATGCTTTTCCTCGGTGAACGGCGCCTGCCCCAGCCACGGCACGCCCTCGCCGCCCATCTGCGTGAAGACGTCGGTGCTGCGGTCCATCCATCGCACCATGTAGTGGCAGCCAATGCCCGCCATGCCGCGCGAACCTTCCGGCAGGCGTGTCGACGTATTGTGCGGACAGCCCGAGCAGAACCACGGCTTGCGCTCTTCGACCACGCGCGGGCGCGCCAGCGCCGCTTCTCGCGTACGGATGAATTCCATCCGCGCCTCGATCCCGGCGCGCACGTCGTCCGGCAACGCGAACCGCAACAGACGCGCCGCGATGGCCTTGGCGACCATCGCGGGCGAGAACTCGTAATGCGCCGGCAGCAGCCAGTTGCCCTGCGGCACGGACCACTCGCCGCCATCCTTGTCGTCGAACTTGCCCACCACGCGCGGAATCTTTTTGCCACTGCCGATCCAGCTGAACAGCTCCTCCTTCAACTGGTACTCCAGCACCTGGCGCTTTTCCTCCACGACCAGGATCTCGTCCAATCCTTCCGCGAACCGCTGCGTGCCGGCCGACTCCAGCGGCCACACCATGCCCACCTTGAAAAGACGCAGGCCGATGCGCCGGCACACGTCTTCGGACAACCCCAGGTCCGACAGCGCCTGGCGCGTGTCCAGGTACGCCTTGCCGGATGTCATGATGCCGAAGCGCGCATCGCGCTGCGGCACCTCCCAGAGTTCGCGGTTCAGCCCGTTGGCCCGCGCATAGGCCAGGGCGGCGTACAACTTGTAGTCCAGCAGCCGCGCTTCCTGCTGCAACGGCGTGTCCGGCAGCCGGATGTTCAGGCCGTCGACCGGCAGCTGGAAGTCCTCGGGCAGCACGATGCGCACGCGGTGAGGGTCGACGTCGACCGACGCCGACACCTCCACGATGTCGGTGATGCACTTCATGCCCACCCAGACGCCCGCGTAACGGCTCATCGCCCAGCCGTGCAGGCCGAAATCCAGCACTTCCTGCACGCTGGACGGGAACAGCACCGGAATCATGCAGGCCTTCAGGATGTGATCGCTCTGGTGCGGGAGCGTCGAGGACTTGGCGGGGTGGTCGTCGCCCGCCACCACCAGCACGCCGCCGTGGCGCGCGGTGCCGGCCGCATTCGCATGCTTGAAGACGTCGCCGCAACGGTCCACGCCCGGCCCCTTGCCGTACCACATGCCGAACACGCCGTCGTACTTTGCGCCGGGAAAAAGGTTCACCTGCTGCGTGCCCCACACCGCCGTGGCCGCCAGGTCTTCGTTGATGCCGGGTTGGAACTCGACGTGGTGCGCCTTCAGATGCGCGGCGGCCTTCCACATGTTCTGGTCGACGCCGCCCAGCGGCGAACCCCGGTAGCCCGATACGAAGCCCGCCGTGTTCAGCCCCGCCTGCGCATCGCGCACGCGCTGCATCATGGGCAGCCGCACCAGCGCATGGATGCCGCTCATCCACGCGCGGCCGGATTGCAGGGTGTATTTGTCGTCGAGCTGAACGGATTCAAGCGCCGCACGGACGGCGGGCGTAAGGGGGGCATTCATGTCTACTCCAACATCGGATGCCCCCACCAGCGTCGCGCGCTTCTTGCCAGAACGCACGCGGGCCAACAAGGGCCGTGAAAGTGAAGTCCTGATGCGTTCGCGCCTCTTTGGGCCGAATCGCGCTTGCCGCACCCGCCGCCCAAAAAAACGGGGCCGGCTGGCGTTAGGCCTTTCGGTTGTAACCCTTGGCCCCCGGGCCGGCAATAGGGCGATGCGATAATTGCCGGCATGGACTTCGCCCCTCGCATCGTCGCCTGGCAGCGCCAGCATGGCCGCCACGATCTCCCCTGGCAGAACACCCGGGATCCCTACCGGATCTGGCTATCCGAAATCATGCTGCAGCAGACGCAGGTGGCCACCGTCATCCCCTATTACGAGCGCTTTCTGCAACGCTTTCCGGACGTCGCGGCGCTGGCCGCCGCCTCGCAGGAAGACGTGATGCCATATTGGGCCGGCCTGGGCTACTACGCCCGCGCCCGCAACCTGCATCGCTGTGCGCAGGAAATCGTGCGCGACTGGGGCGGCCGCTTCCCGCCCACCGCCGAGGCCATCGCCACGCTGCCGGGCATTGGCCGGTCGACTGCCGCGGCCATTGCCGCGTTCTCCAACGGCGAGCGCTCGCCCATCCTGGACGGCAACGTCAAGCGGGTATTCACACGCCACTTTGGCATCGCGGGCGATCCCGCCAAGCGCGAGGTCGAGCAGCGTCTCTGGGCGCTGGCGCATGCGCAGGTGGACGCCGCGCCCGGGCTGGACATGGCGGCCTACACGCAGGGGCTGATGGATCTGGGCGCCACCCTCTGCACGCGCGGCAAGCCTGCCTGTGACAGGTGCCCGGTGGCGGACACCTGCGTCGCCCGCCGCGAGGGACGTCAGGCGGAACTGCCCACGCCCAAGGTGCGCAAGGCCATTCCGGAACGCGAGACCTGTATGTTGGTGCTGCGGCACAAGGGCGCGTTCCTGCTGCAACAGCGTCCCGAGCCCGGCATCTGGGGCGGGCTGTGGAGCCTGCCGGAGTTTGATGTGGCGGGTGATCCCGACAGCGCATCGCGTGCGCTGGGGCTGGAGCCGGAACAGCGCTTCGAGCTGGCTGCCTTCGCGCATACGTTCACGCATTACCGCCTGCACATCCGCCCGTGGCTGGTGCCGGTGCGCGCGGTCGCTCTGCGCGAACCGGCGCTGCCGGAGCGCTGGGTGCCTGCCGACAAGCTGGGCACGATGGCGCTGCCCGCGCCGGTCAAGAAGCTGCTGCAGGGATTGGTGGATGCCGGGATGCAGGACAGCCTGTTCGGCGAAGAAAACGCGGCGTAGCGATTCGGCAGGTTAGCCGGTGTGGGCTTGAGCGGTGTCAGACGCCGGTCAACCTACGACGCCGCCTCATCGAGGTGTCAGACACCCGCCCCGCTCAGCAGCATCACCAACTTCAAATCCGGATGGGTCGCCAGCCGGAACGTGATCTGCTGGTACGCCAGCTTGCCGCGCTGCGGATGCTGGAATTCGCGCAGGCCGCCTTCGCGTTCGACCACGGCGTGCCGCGTCCACCAATGCGAGAAAACCACGCTTTGCCGGCTCAGGCTGTCCAGCAGCGCCAGCACCGCCGGTTCGTCCAGATGCGCACCCGCGTCGGCGCGAAATTCAGCCACCACGCGGCGGGCGCGTTGGTCCCAGTCGACCACCAGTTCACGCGCGGCGGGATCCAGGAAGATGTAGCGCAGCAGGTTTGGCTCCGGATCGCGTTCGGGCCAGTGGTCGAACAGGTCGACCAGCGGCGCGTTGCAGGCCAGCACGTTCCAGGCGCGGTCCAGCACATAGGCCGGCGCGTTGATCGCGTTCACGCATTCCTGCAGCGGGCCCGGCGCGCCGCCGGCGTCGTCGCGGGCGTGCTGCGGATCGGCGCAATCGGCAAGGTCGAAGAGGTATGCGCGCTCGGCCCGCGCCAATTGCAGCACGCCAGCGATGCGTGACCACACCGAGGGCGAGACCGAGACCTCGCGTCCCTGCTCGATCCACGTGTACCAGGTGACACTGATGCCGCAGAGCTGCGCCACTTCCTCACGCCGCAATCCGGGCGTGCGGCGGCGCGCCCCCTCGGGCAGGCCCGCCATCTGTGGCGTGATGCGCGACCGCGCGCTGCGTACGAATTCGCCCAGTGCGTGACGGCGCAGATGCGAGCCTTCGTGGCCGGGGGTGACGGGCTGGGGGGAAGTGGTCATACCAGGATGAGTAATGGGCTTGTACGTGTATACGGGCCCGCCTATCTTAGCGCCTGCATCCTTTCGCAATCCCGAAAGGAATTCTGACAACGATCTCGATCGCATTGCCGGCAACATACCGGCCAGAATTCCGCACCCAATAGCCTTCCCGACACAAGGACCCCTCATGACCGCCAGTTCGCACGACGCCGCCGTTGACCGCCAATTCAGCCCCCGCGCCGCCGCCTACCTGACCAGCGCCGTCCACGCCCAGGGCGAAGACCTGCTGCAAATGGCCGCGGTCGCTGGCCAGCACCCCGACGCGCGTGTGCTGGACCTGGGCTGTGGCGGCGGACACGTCAGCTTTCACGTGGCGCCGAAGGTCGCGCATGTGACGGCTTACGACCTGTCGCAGCAGATGCTGGACGTGGTCGCTGCCGAAGCCGCCAAGCGCGGGCTCGCCAATCTGGTGACCTGTCAGGGCAAGGCCGAGTACCTGCCGTTCGGCGATGGCGAATTCGATTTGGTGATGTCGCGCTATTCCACACACCATTGGCAGGACGCCGGCCGCGGCCTGCGCGAGGCTTTCCGCGTGCTCAAGCCGGGCGGCATTGCCGTCTTTGCCGACGTGGTGTCGCCGGGCGAACCGCTGCTGGACACCTGGCTGCAGACCATCGAAGTGCTGCGCGACACCTCGCACGTGCGCGATTACTCGGTGGCCGAATGGACCCGCATGCTGACCGAAGCGGGCTTCACGCTGCAGGAACTGGCGCCGCGCCGCCTGCCGCTGGAGTTCCAGTCGTGGGTCACGCGGATGCGCACGCCCGAGACGCTGGTGGCGGCGCTGCGCCACATGTTCGGCATCGCACCGGACGTGGTGCGCGCGCATTTCGACGTGCGCGAGGACGGGTCTTTTACGAGCGACACGGCGACGATCGTGGTGAGAAAGCCGGGCTGAATCAGCCCGCCGGCGCCCGATACATCGCGGACAAGGCGCCCGCTACACCCAGGCTGCGCAGCAACTGCGCAGCCGCTCCCACCGCCCGCACAAACCGCGGCTCCTGGCCGAGGTCACCGAACACCGGCTCAAACCCCGTCATGACGCCCGCCCACGCCAGCATCGCCGCGGGCCCCTCGCCCGCCTGCTCCGCCGCCCGTTCGGCCTGCTCATACCGATGCGCCAGCGATTCGGCCAACGGGTCCTGGACCTCATAGATACGCCCGGCCTCATCCTGTCCGCGCAGGAAAAGCAGCCACCCGGCCACGGCTAACGCAAGACCCGGCATCGGCGCATCCGCCGCCAGCCGGTCACGCACCGTCCCCAGCAGCCGCTGCGGCAACTTCTGTGAGCCGTCCATCGCAATCTGCCGCGTCTGGTGCCTGAGCGCAGGATTGGCGAACCGCAGCAACAGCCCCTGACGGTACTTCTGGATATCCAGCCCCGGCAACGGCGGCAGCGCCGGTTCGATCTCCTGGCCCATCAGCGCGCTCAGGTAATGCCGCATGCCGGGCCGCGCCATCGCCTCGTCCACGGTGGTCCACCCCGCCATCACCGACAGATACGCCAGCGCCGAATGCGCGCCGTTGACCATGCGCAGTTTCAGCGTTTCGAACGGCGCGGCGTCCATCACGAAACGCGCGCCACCGGCCGTCCAGTCCGGCCGGCCCGCCGCGAAGCGGTCTTCGACGACCCATTCCAGATAGGGTTCGGCCACCACCGGCCAGGCGTCGCGTACGCCCAGCGCCGCAGCGATCTCCTGCCTATCCGCGTCCGTCGTGCGCGGCACGATGCGGTCGACCATCGAGCAGGGAAATGCGCACGCCGATGCAATCCAGTCCGCCAACGCCGGATCGACGCGCGCCGCGAACGTCAGCACCAGTGCCCGCAGCAAGTGGCCGTTGGCGGGCAGGTTGTCCAGCGACATGACCGTGAGCGGCGGCAGGCCCATCGCGCGGCGGCGTTGCAGGCCGTGCACGACAAAACCGATGACGCCACACGGCGACTCTGGATTCGCGAGGTCATGCACGACGTCGGGATGATCCAGATTCAGCCTGCCGCTGGCGGGATCATGGCAATAGCCCTTCTCGGTGACCGTGATGCTGACGATGCGCGTGCCGGTCGCCGCGATGCGCGCCAGCACGACCTGCGGGTCCTCGGGCGCCACCAGCGTTTCAAGCAGGCAGCCGATGACACCCACACGCTGCCGCGGCGCGCCGCTGCCATCGGCATCGCGCAGCGCCAGCGCA
>NZ_DIEJ01000258.1:0-8056 GCF_002418565.1 Achromobacter sp. UBA5777
CACGGTGGCGCCGCGCGGGCGGCGGTTGGGTTCGATGGCGTGGGCAAAGAGGGCGTCGCCGTCACGCGCGACGATCAGCCGGTCCTGCGGCGCGCGACCGCGTGTGTACTGCGGCAGATCGTCCAGCTGCACGTCGAAAAAGCGCGTCACCGGCAGGCCGATCAGGTCATGCGGATTGCGCCAGTCCAGCCCCGCGGCGCGCGCCAGCAGCTTGGCGCCGCTATGCGTCATGCCGAGCACGCGGCCGGCCCCGTCCAGCGAAATGGCGGCTTCCGGATCCACATCCAGGAATTCTGGCGAGCGGGCAAAGCGCAGCACCCATTCGTTGCGCGTGCGCGCCATCAGGTTGGCGAGCTCGATGCGCCGCGTGGTGCTGTTGACCAGATGCAGCGCCAGATTCTGGCTGGCCTTCAGGCTGGGCGAACTGAGCAGCGAGATGTCCAGCACGGCGGCCAGCTCGCCGTCGGCGCTGTAGATGGGCGCGGCGGTGCAGGACAGCGGCGTGTGTGTGTTGTCGAAGTGATCGGTCTGGTGGATGGTGAGCGCTTCGCCCGTTTCCAGGCAGGCGCCAACCGCGCAGGTGCCGGCGCGCTGCTCCGACCATTCCGACCCCAGATACAGCCCGGCCTTGCGCAGTTGGGCGGTCTGCTGGGCATCGCCCAGAAATTCCACGGTGACGCCTTGCCGGTCGGCCAGCAGCAGCACGTAGTTCTGGCCGGCCACCTGCCGGAACAGGTGATCCAGCCCGCTGCGGGCGATGGCGATCAGAGCTTCGGATTGCTGGCGGTGTTCACGCAGGCGGCCGTCCGGGACGATGTAGGCCTCGCAGGCGTGGGACGGGTCGAGGCGGTACTGATCCAGGCAGCGCAACCAGCTGCGCACGACATGCGCGTCGCGCTGCGTGGGCAGGCCCTGGCCGACCTGTTCGATTTCGCGGATATGGGCGGAGTGCAGGGATTCCTGACTGGGCATGTCGTCTCCAGGGTTCGCCCGATCTGCGCCGGATCAACGGGCAGCATGCCCAAGCGGAGACGCCGCTGTAAATGCTGGTTATCCAGCAGTCCGTTGGTCCCAGCAGACGGCACGCCGGGCCTCCAGATCCGGCCTTGCAATCCGGCCCTGATTCCGCCCTCAAGTCGGCTTGCGACCGCCTACAGATCCACCCGCACCTTGCCCGACTGCACCAGGCCGGCGACATCCCGGATCTCTGCGAGCAGCGCGTCCTGCAACTGCGCGGGCGTGCCGCCGGTGGGCTCGAAACCTTGCTCAGCCAGCTTGGCGTGCACGGACTCGGTTTTCAGGGCGCGGTTGATGCCCTGGTTCAAGGCGGAAACCGTCGCCTCGGGCGTTCCCGCCGCGCAATAGGTGCCGAACTGGATCTGCGCCGAAAATCCCGCAAAGCCGCTTTCGGCGACAGTGGGAATGTCCGGGTATTTGGGCAGTCGCTCCGGGCTGGTCACGGCCAGCACGCGCAGGCGGCCGCTCTTCAGGTAGGGCTCGACCGCGGCGACGGTGGCCACCACCACCTGGATCTGGCCGCCCAGCAGGTCGGTCATCATCGGGCCGGTGCCGCGATACGGCACGTGCAGCATCTCCATCCCGCACGCGGCCTGCAGCAGCTCGGTGGCCAGGTGCTGCGGCGTCGCGTTGCCCGGGGTGCCGAAGGTCAGCCCCTTGGGCTCGCGCCGCGCCTGCGCCACCAGTTCGGCGATCGTCTTGGCCGGCAGGTCGCTGTTGACCGCCACCATGTAAGGCGAACGCGCGATGGGGCAGACGGGGGCCAACTGTTTCAGCACCTCTTCGGGCGGCCGGGCGTAGTAGCGCACCGACGGTACCAGGCCAGCGAACAGCAGCATGCTGCCGTCCTTGGCGCCATTGGCCGTGTAGTCCGCGCCCAGCATGCCGCTGGCGCCGGGTTTGTTCTCGACGATGACCGAGCGTTCCAGCGCGCCTTCCAGCGACGCGGCGATGACGCGGCCCAGCACGTCGGTGCCGCCGCCCGGCGGGAAGGGCACGATCACGCGCAGGGGCTGTTCGCGGGCGACGGCCAGGCGGGTGACGGTGGCGCCCAGCGGGGCCAGCGACATTGCCGCCAGCGTCTTGATGAGGGTTCTGCGGTCCATGTGTCTTGTCTCCGTCCCCGCATCGTGGCGGGGTGTCGCGCATCGTCTCTGTCAGGGCGGACGATTTCGGGTTCTGGGGATTGCGGTTGATGCGGTGTCGTCGGCTACGCCTTTGCGGAATGCGTCGGCGTTGAATCCGCCTGTGTTGAATTCGTCAGCGTGGCTTGCGTCTGCATGGATTGCGCCTGCGCCGGATGCGCCGACACAAAGCTGCGCAGCGCGGCCGCCACCGTGCCGGGTTCCTCTACCGGCAGCATATGACGCTGTCCGGGCGCCACGCGAGCGCACGCCCGCGGCAGCGCGCGCGCCAGCTCCCGCGTCATGCGCGGGTTGGAGCCAACATCGTTCTCGCCCGTCATGACCAGCACAGGGCAGGCAATGTCCGGTGCGGCCTGCGCCAGCAGCGGATCGCCCAGCGCGAACAGCGCGTAGGCGGACAGGAAGCTTTCGCGGTCGTTCTCCAGCAGGCGCTGTTCGATCTGCGCCACGCGCGCGGGCCTCTCCGCTTGAAACGCCGGCGTGAACCAGCGCGTCAAGGACACCTTGGCGGCCTCCTGCGGGTCCTGCGTGGCGGCCGACGCCAGCCGAGCGCGCACCGCCGCGGCTTCTTCTTGCGTGCGGCGAAACACGGTGCTCAGCAGCACCAGCCGGCCGACGCGCTCGGGGCGGGCCGCCGCATAGGCGCCCGCGATGAGGCCGCCCATGGAATAACCCAGCACGGTCGCCTGTTGCCAGCCCACGGCGTCCAGTTCCGCGTCCAGTTGCGCAATGAAGTCCTGAATGTCCGCCTGGCCGCGCAACGCGGGCGCGGCGCCGTGGCCCAGCAGGTCATAGCGCAGCACGTCGAAATCCGGCTCCAGCAAAGGAACAAGGTCATCCCACAGCGTGTGGTCCAGGCCGACGCCATGCAAGAGGACCAGGGGTTCGCCGCGGCCGGCGCGCCGCCGTTGCGTATTCATTTTGCGCGCGCCTCCTGCGCTTCCTGTTCCAGTTCCTTCAGGTCCGAATAGCGGTTGCCGATGCGGTGATGCGGACGGCCCGAGGTGGCCGCGCCCAGCGCGATCACGATCTCGTCCGGCGCCGGTGCGTCGTTGATGGTGGTCTGCACCGTCAGGTAATGCGAGCGCAGGCCTTCGTCCAGCTTGTGCATCAGCGGCACCGAGATCACGCAGCCGGGGCCGCCGCGCATGTTGGTGAAGCTGAGATAGCTGGTGCCGCCCACCGCGTTGCGGTAGAAGTTGCCGAAACGCAGCGTGTGGATCAGCGCGGACGCGTGTTCGACCTCGCCGGCGGTGCCCACCACGGCGGCCTTGCCGTAGGCCTCGATGTTGTCCGCCGATCCGGCCTGACGCAGGATCTCGCTGACCAAGAGTTCGCCCAGCGGCGGCGCGGCTTCCAGGATGCCGGGCCGCAGATCTTCCTGGAACGGCAGGCCGGCCCACGGATTGCGGATCACGGCGGCGGCCACGATCATCACCAGCGGGCGTTCGGCTGCGCGGCCGCCTTCGATGAGGGTTTTCTCGACGTAACTGACTACCTTGCGCACTTGCAGTGACATACGCGCTGCTCCGAAAGCTGGGGGATGAATGACGAGTCCATTGTTCGACTCGCAACGCGTTTTTGACAATCCAAATTAACGTGAGCTAACTTCAAAAAATCCGAATTCGATCCGGCCGATGTCATGCCCACGCCCCTGAAAATCCAGCACCTGCGCCAGTTCCTGATGGCCGCCGACCACGGCAGTTTTCGGGTCGCCGCGCAAGGCACGTTCCGGTCGCAGGCGGCCGTGTCCGCCGCCATGCAGGATCTGGAGCAGCAGCTGGGCGCGCCGCTCTTCGAACCCGGCAAGCGCGCCCAGTTAACCGCGCTGGGCCAGTCGGTGGCGCCGTTGTTCCGCGAGCTGCTGGCCACGCATGACCGCGTGCTGGATGCGGCGCGGCAGTTCGGCATGGGCAGCCAGGGGCCCGTGGCGCTGGCCGTCATGCCGTCGCTGGCCGACGAATGGCTGCCCCGCCTGTTGGAACGCTATGCACGCAGCCATCCGGACATCCGCATTCGCGCGCTGGATGAAACGTCGCCCGAGGTGCATAGGCTGGTGCTGTCGGGAGAGGTGCAGGTGGGCGTGGCTGGACAATCCCCGCGCACGGCCGAGGTGGCCTTCACCCCGGTGGCGCGCGACGCCTTTGGGCTGGTCTGCAAGAAGAGCCACCCGCTCGCGCGGCGGCGGGGACCCGTGTCATGGGCGTCGCTGGCGGATGAACGCCTGATCGGCAACGCCACCTTCGAAACGCTGAAGAATCGTCAACTCGGCAGCGGCATCGATGACCCGGCGATCGTGGTGTCCAACCGCGCGTCGCTGTTGGCCAGCGTGGTGGGCGGCCTGGGCGTGACAGTGCTGCCGGTGCTGGCGCGGCCCGCGGCGGGCAGTGGGCTGGCCTTCGTGCCGTTGGTGGAGCCCGTGGTCGAGCGCATCGTCGGCGTGCTGACGCGCAAGGAAGAGACGCTGCTGCCCTCGGTGGCCGCGATGCACGCGCTGGCGCTGCGGTCGCTGGCGCAGTTCACGCGCCGCAAGGGCGCGGTGCTGGTGTAGGCGGAACGCGGTCAGCCGGGTTGCGGACCCGCGTCACCCTCCGCACGCGTAGATCATGAATTGCCGGAAGGCCTCGGCCGGCTTGGCCATGGCCGCGCGCGGATGCCACAACAGGCCGGCTTCCATGGGCGGCACGGCGTCGGTGATGGGCACCGCTTCGATCTTGCGGCCCTCGAGCGACCACGGCCGGTAGACCATATCCGACAGCATCGTGACGCCAAAGCCATGCGCGACCAGCCCCCGCAGCGCCTCCATCGACCGCGTCCTGAAAGCTATGTCCGGCTGCAGGCCGTGGCTGCGCCAGTAGCCCAGCGTGGATCGTTCGCCCTCATCCATTTCCAGCAGGATGTACGGATAGTGGGCAATGTCGGCCAGCGACGGCGCGGCGGCCTGTGTCAGCGGATGCCCGGCCGCCGTCCACAACTGACGCCGCGACCGCACCAGCACGTGATGGCCGAAGCGCTCGCGTTTGTCGACGTTGGACAGCAGCGCCACGCCCAGCTCCACGTCGCCACTCGTCACGGCCTGTTCGATCTCGGGGCGGTCCAGGTCGACCAGATCCAGCACTACGTCGGGATAGCGCCGCCGGAACCGAGCCAGCAGATCGGGCAGAAAGTACCCCAGCACCGTATACGAGGCCGCGATGCGCACCGACCCGCGCAACGCATACCGCTGAAACCCTGGCTCGCGCAGCGCGTCATCCAGCGAATCGAGCACGTCACGCGCGCGCTGGTGGAAGTTGTGGCCCTCGGGCGTCAACGTCACCCCGTGCGCGTGGCGGTCGAACAGGCGCACGCCCAGTTGCGCCTCCAGCGCCAGCACGGCGTTGGTCACGGCCGATTGGGACACGTGTTCGTCGGCCGCCGCCATCGAAAACCGCCCGGTGCGGGCGGCGGCGGCGAAGTACCGGAGTTGGCGAAGCGTGACTTCATTAGCCATGTGTTTTTCACATACCAGCTAGTCGAATATATGAATATACGATGTCTGCGCGCCTTCCTACACTGCGGAAAACACGTAAATGCCCGCACCGCAGATTGCTGGAGACAACCCCATGAACGCCCCTCTACCTCCCGGCGTGGCCGACACCCATGGCCTGTCGCTGGACGACAAATACGCGCAGCCCACCGGCCGCGTCTACCTGAGCGGCACGCAGGCGCTGGTGCGCCTGCCGCTGATGCAGAAGCAGCGCGACCAGCAGGCCGGTTTGAATACCGCAGGCTATGTGTCCGGTTACCGGGGCTCGCCGCTGGGCGGTCTGGATCAGGCGCTGTGGAAAGCCAAGCGCCATCTGAAGGCCAACGACGTGGTGTTCCAGCCCGGCCTGAACGAGGACCTGGCGGCAACCGCGGTGTGGGGATCGCAGCAGCTCAATCTGTTCCCCGGTGCGCAGCGCGATGGCGTGTTTGGCATGTGGTACGGCAAGGGGCCGGGTGTGGACAGGTCGGTGGACGTGCTCAAGCACGCCAATTCGGCCGGCACGTCCGCCCATGGCGGGGTGCTGATGCTGGCGGGCGACGATCATGCCGCCAAGTCGTCGTCGGTGGCGCACCAGTCGGAACACGTGCTGATCGCCAGCGGCATTCCTGTGCTGTACCCCTCGAACGTGCAGGAGTACCTGGACTACGGCCTGCATGGCTGGGCCATGAGCCGTCACACCGGTCTGTGGGTGGCGATGAAATGCGTGACGGATGTGGTGGAATCCAGCGCCTCGGTCGACGTGGACCCGTCGCGCGTGCAGATCGTGCTGCCTGAAGACAGTGTGCCGCCAGGCGGCCTGAACATCCGCTGGCCGGATTCGCCGCTGGCGCAGGAGGCGCGGTTGCTGGACCACAAGTGGTACGCGGCGCTGGCCTACGTGCGGGCCAACAAGCTGAACCGCGTGGTGCTGGATTCGCCCAATGCCCACTTCGGCATCATGACGGCCGGCAAGGCCTATCTGGACGTGCGCCAGGCATTGAACGATCTGGGCCTGGACGAAGCGGCCTGTGCACAGGCCGGCATCCGCGTGCTGAAGGTGGGCTGCATCTGGCCGCTGGATGCGCAGGACGCGCGCGAATTCGCCACCGGCCTAAAGGAAATTCTGGTTGTCGAGGAGAAGCGCCAGATCCTGGAATACGCGCTGAAGGAAGAACTCTACAACTGGCGCGACGACGTACGGCCGCGCGTGTATGGCAAGTTTGACGAACGCGAAAACGGCGGCGGCGAATGGTCCACGCCGCGCGGCGGATGGCTGCTGCCGGCGCGCTATGAGCTGTCCCCCGCGCTGATCGCCCGCGCCATCGCCGCGCGCCTTGAAAAAGCCGATCTGTCCGACGCACTGCGCGCCCGCATCGCGGCGCGCCTGGCCGTGATCGACGCCAAAGAGCGCGAGGCCAGCCGTCCCACGCTGGTCGAAGAGCGCAAGCCCTGGTTCTGTTCCGGCTGTCCGCACAACACGTCCACCCGCGTGCCGGAAGGATCGCGCGCGGTCGCCGGCATCGGCTGCCATTACATGGCGATGTGGATGGACCGCAATACCGACACCTTCAGCCAGATGGGCGGGGAGGGCGTGGCGTGGCTGGGCCAGAAGGACTTCACGTCCGAGCGCCACATCTTTGCCAACCTGGGCGACGGCACGTATTTTCATTCGGGTCTGCTCGCCATCCGCGCGGCCATCGCGGCCCGCGCGCGCATCACCTACAAGATCCTTTACAACGACGCCGTGGCCATGACGGGCGGGCAGCCCGTGGACGGTGTGCTGACCGTGCCGCAGATCGCGGCGCAGATGCTGGCCGAAGGCGTCGTCAAGACGGTGGTGGTGACGGACGAGCCGGACAAGTACACGGGCGCGCTGACCTTGCCGGCCGGCATCGAGGTGCACCACCGCAAGGCGCTGGACGACGTGCAGCGCGCGCTGCGCGACATCGACGGCGCCACCGTGCTGATCTACGACCAGACCTGCGCCACCGAGAAGCGCCGCCGCCGCAAGCGCGGGGATTATCCCGACCCGGCCAAGCGCGCCTTCATCAACGAAGCGGTCTGCGAAGGCTGCGGCGATTGCTCGGTGCAGTCGAACTGCCTGTCGGTCGAACCGCTGGATACGCCGCTGGGCACGAAGCGGCGCATCAACCAGTCGTCGTGCAACAAGGACTTCTCGTGCGTGGAGGGCTTCTGCCCCAGCTTCGTGACGGCCGAAGGCGCGGTGCCGCGCAAGCCCGGCAAGCAGGGCGGCGCGCCCGCGCTACCCGAGGCCCCGCTGCCCGAGCGCGCCGATATCGCACCGGGCGCCGCGTATCGCGTGGTGGTCGCCGGCGTGGGCGGCACGGGTGTGGTGACGGTCGGCGCGCTGATCGGCGCGGCCGCG
>NZ_DIEJ01000255.1:0-85314 GCF_002418565.1 Achromobacter sp. UBA5777
GCGCCCTGGGCGCCACCGACGTGGTCGACATGCCAGCCGCCGTGCAGGCGCGCTCTGCCGCCTTCATCATCACCGCGGCGGAAGGCGGCGCGCTGCACCGCCGCCGGCTCGTCACGCATTACGACTACTACGAACCGCACTCGCGCGACCGCCTGGTCGCCGGCAGCCTCGTCCCCGCGGCCTGGGTGCAGCAGGCGCAGCGCGTTCGCCACCGCGCCTACCTCGAGGCGCTGGCCCTTTTCGACCAATACGACGTGCTGATCGCCCCCGCCACGCCCGTCAGCGCCACGCCCATCGGCGCGGACTGGCTGACACTCGCGGGCAAGCAACTGCCCGCCCGCGCCAGCATGGGGCTATTGACGCAACCCATTTCCGCCATCGGTCTGCCGGTTTGCACGGCGCCCACGTGGCCGGAACTGGACGAAGACGGCCACCTGCCGCTGGGCGTGCAGCTGATCGCCGCGCCCTGGCGCGAAGCCGATTGCCTGCGTGCGGCCCACACGCTGGAGCAGGCTGGCGCGGCACGCACACGGCCGGTCTGACGTTCCCTACACCGCAACGCCTGGAGCTTCGACATGGAATCCGCATTCGCCGCCATCGACATGCCGCGCACGCTGGCCGACTCCGCTTACACCACGCTCAAGCGTGACATCCTGGAGTTCCGGCTGGCGCCGGGCGACCGCTTTACCGAAACGGAGATCGCGGACCGGCTTCAGGTCAGCCGGACGCCGGTCCGTGAGGCGCTGTTCCGGCTAGAGCGCGAAGGCTATCTGGAGGTGCGGCAACGCAATGGATGGCTGGTCAAGCCGCTGGATTTTGAAACGCTGGATCATTTTTATGAGCTGCGCAGCGTGCTGGAAGCAGCAGCGGTTCATGCGCTGTGCACGCCCGGGCAATCGCCCGATCCGTTGCTGGCGCTGCGCCCGCTCGTGGAGACGTGGCTGGTGGATGAGAGCGAGCGATCCAGCGATTGCGAATGGCTGGCCGACCTGGACGAGCGCTTTCATATCGAATTGGTGGCGGCCGCCGGCAACCCGGAGATCGCGCGGGTGCATCGGGCTGCGACCGAGCGGATCCGCATCGTGCGCCGGCTAGACTTCACCCAGCCCGATCGCATCGGCACCACGTACCGGGAACATGCGGCGATCCTGTCCGCCGTACTGGCGCGCGATGGCGCGACCGCGGCGGCGCTGCTGCGCGCGCATATCAAGGACAGTCAGGAGGCCGTGCGCAAGATCACGTTGCACCGGCTCTACGCCACACGCCGCGCGAAGGCGGCGTGAAGGCGGGCGGCAGGGGGTCCCGCGAGGGGTTGCCAACATTCGGGCTTGGGGGCGCTCAGGCGTGCTGGCTTTCGGGCTTTCGCGCTTTTGGCGCTTCTGGGTTTTCGGGCCGCTCGTCGGGCGGCCCCCACCCCGGCCCGGTTCAGCTGGCGCGCAACCAGCGGTGCAACACGCGCGTGATGACTGGAATGCAGACGAACACCATGATGGGCGTCAATATCACGCTCGTGATCAACACGCGCCAGAACACCGGCAGGATGCTCAAGTGCTCGCTCACCAGCACCGAGAACACCAGCAGCACGGGAAAGTAGGCCAGCCAGATGCTGACCGCCTGCTTCCAGCGCGGCGGCGTGCTGGCCTTCGGCGCAAACCAACCGGCCGTGCCGCTCACCCGATGCTCGTGACTCGCCCGCACCAGCGTTGCGCCGCGCTCCAGCCACATACGGCGTGGCAACGATTTTTCCCACCGGTTCAAACTGGCCTCGTCGGTAAAGCGCAGCACGATCTGATACTCATCGCCGCCTTCGGGCGGCTGCAGCACGCCAGATCCAAGGAACCCCGGAAAACCCGCCGCCAGGATTTCGCCCTGACGCATCCAGGACAGGAAATCGCTATAGCGCTCGGGCGCGATGTGGCGCGTCACCAGCATGGTGACCGGACCGGAAACGGCAGAATGAGACATGGCGGAACTCCTGGGCAGCGTGCAGCGTGTTATGCACGTTAACCCTAGCAATCCGTGTGCCAGCCTTGCGGCGCAGCATTTGCCCCTTGGCGGTGTCATTTAGCCAGATGGCCCGAGTAATTGCGCACCGCAACACACCCCATATTGGTGATAACCCCTACACGACGCACCAGTTCGGTGCGTATCGGAGATAAGCAGCAATGGACATCAACCTGCCCGACGTCTTGGCCGAAGTCACGGCCGCCGTTGAACGCTACGAAGCCGCACTGGTTTCCAACGACGTGCAAGTGCTCGACACCCTGTTCTGGAACAGCCCTCACACCCTGCGTTATGGCGCCGGCGAAAACCTCTATGGCTATAACGAGATCCGCGCCTTCCGCGCACAGCGTTCCCCGCAAGGCCTTGCCAGAGAAGTGCTGCGCACCGCCATCACCACTTATGGCCAGGACTTCGCCACCGCCAACCTGGAATTCCAACGTGAAGGCAGCTCGCGCATCGGGCGCCAAAGCCAGACCTGGATGCGCACGCCGCAGGGCTGGCGCGTAGTGGCGGCGCATGTCAGCTTGATGACCTGACGCGGTCGCGCGCCTTGGCGTGGCTCATCTCCAATCGCGCCATATGAATATGCGCAATCGGCATTGAGCCTGGCCCCGTGCAGGTCTACACTGGCTGTTCCTTTTTCCCTCGTTGGAGCACACGCTCATGAGCACATACAAGATTGCAGTCTTTGTCGGAAGCCTGCGTGCCGCCTCGATCAATCTGCGCCTGGCGCGTGCGCTGGAAAAGCTGGTTCCGGCCGACTTCAAGTTCGAGTATGTGAGCCTGGGCGACATCCCGCTCTATAACCAGGACAACGAAAACAACCTGCCCGCGCCCGCCGCCAAGCTCAAGCAGCAGATCGCCGACGCGCAAGGCATCCTCTTCGTCTCGCCCGAGCACAACCGCTCGGTGCCG
The DNA here is from genome assembly GCF_002418565.1 of Achromobacter sp. UBA5777. Taxonomy (NCBI): domain Bacteria; kingdom Pseudomonadati; phylum Pseudomonadota; class Betaproteobacteria; order Burkholderiales; family Alcaligenaceae; genus Achromobacter; species Achromobacter sp. UBA5777. The sequence goes on from NZ_DIEJ01000255.1 coordinate 2,920, forward strand.
GCCGCCATCAAGAACGGCATCGACTGGGGCTCGCGCCCGTGGGGCCAGAACTCCTGGCCCGGCAAGGCCGTGGGCATCGTGGGCGCGTCGCCCAGCGCCGCAGGCACCGCCATGATGCAGCAACACCTGCGCAACATCCTGGCCGCCGAAGGCGCCAACGCCCTCACCACGCCGGAAGTCTTCCTGCAGTATTCCGAAGGCCTGATCGACGACCAGTTCAACATTACCAACGAAGGCACCCGCAAATTCCTGCAGGGCTGGGTGGACCGCTACGTCGACTGGGTCAAGAAATTCAACACCTGATCTGCCGCCGACGCCGACCACGCGCAAAGCGTACCGGCGCCGATCGCCCGACCTACCTCCGGGCGATCAAGCCCCTCGATTCGTCGAGGGGTTTTTTTTGCTTTGGTATTCGGCACACGTTTGGTACCGCCGTCAGACTGTTCGATCTGGCCACGGCAACGTATGACTTTGAAAACGCTGAACAGCTGGTAGCGGGGCAGACTCCGCTGAGCGCCAATTTGGTTTCGCACAAAAGGGCGTCTGGTCTGCTCGAAGATCGGAGTGTCAAACGCAGCCGTCAAGAATGCCGACTCGAATCGGGACTTTCAGATCCCGTGACATGCATCGGTGGCGGCATTCCTTGGACCTTCATCACTCGGCACACCACGTACCAACACAGTGCGCAGAACATGTTGTAGGGGAAAAACACGAGCCACAGAGGCAAGAGCCAATTGCTCTTTCCTTGCATCTCATTGGGCTCCCCCGTGCGCCAAGGCAAGTAATGGCACAACGCTTCGGCGGGAGTCAGGCAGATGCGAACGTTCGGACTGTTCCACCAGCTAGATTTACCAGGTTCAGGCAGTTCATCTGGACCTTTATCCATGAAAATTCGAACGAACTCCCATACTTGTGCGACATATATCTCGAACGGCTCGGTCGGCTCATTGCTTTCGATCGAAACGAACAGTGAAACCGGCTTCGTTACAGCATTGCCAATACTGGTTGATTCGGCCTGCATTCTGATTATCAAAGAATGTACTACGACTACTGCCCTGCCGGTAAATTCCACCTCTGACTGATGACCGGCTGTCGCTGAACTCCAGTCGCCAGAAATTACCTGCCCGCGTTGTCTATAGTAGACCTTTTTACTAGACCGGTCAAATACGAAGTCGGATGAATTTTTTATCATCCGAACCCTCATCACCAGCACCAGAAGCATAAAGATCCAGACAGAGGCAACAGTAATCAGAAGACCGTAACTAAACCAGGCATATCCAAGCGCCGCCGCCATGAAATAGCACGCCGCCGCTACCCCGCACCCAATAACGGCCGACGCGTGCAGCTTTCCCATCATCGCGGAATCTGCTATCCATGGGTTGCGTATCCGCAAGAAGCCGCGGTCCATACTTACCAATTGGTCCCCAATTGCGGGAAGTTCACCCGCGCTATCCTTACTCAACCAAATCCAATCTATCGCCATAAGTAGTCCTCAATCCGTTAGCGGAAAGTTGGCTTCAGCAACTGCGGCTTCATCCAGCCCTTGGTTAGGTCGGTATTCAACTGCCAACGACATGTTGGCAAAACCCCCGCTTGTAATTTTGTAGTTCAACACCAATCCGGCGGAAGTCGCGAAGCACTCCGGATCCACACCAAAGACAGTAAGCAAAGGAAGTTCGAAAATTGCTCTTTGTGCGTTGCGGCTAGGGGACTCGACACTTCCAACCGAGCCTTCCCAAGTACTGAGCCCGAGGATAAACCCTGGTAGAAGTACGACGAACTCAATCTCATCTTCGGAAAACCAATTGTCTCGCCATCCGCTTCCCATGCCATTCAAACCTAGAGACTTGGCCTGATCCGAATCTAGCGCCACGGGCGCAAAAAATGCTTGATACCATGCCTTCATTTCGCTTTCCAGATCTACGTACCTGGGAAGCTTGCGATCTTTATCAAGCTCAAGATCATCCCGCTGCTCACCATCATTTTTCCGATTTCCAAACTGGCATCGCGCAGCCCAAAGTTCCATAGGTGAATGCAGTTCTGCAGCAGCTTTCGAATGAAGCCACATACCTCCTATCACAAAGGCCGTACCAGCAAGAATCACGGCGACCCCAATCCAGCCAGCAACCGGGACCGTCGCCGAAACTCCTGCGACCGGCAACGCTCTTAACAACGCCACTGCGAGTGCCTTCCGTCCCAGAATCGTCCCAGAGCCGAGTGCAATACTGCCCCCGCCAGCGTAAGTGAAGTATTCTGCTGTCTCGTTTCCGCCTTGGCCCAGACGAGCGCCCTTTAGTATGTCTGCTAGCAAACCTATAAAAATGGCAGGGCCACCGGCAACCCTCGAGTAGAGTTTGGACTGCACGATGTTCTTTATTGCCACCGAATATGCGAGGCCAGGAATTCTATATCCGAATCTTGCCATCACAGCGGAGTAAGCGGTTCGCGTGCTCATCGCTGCCGCACCTATGGAACTTATGACCCCCAGAAGCGCCGAAGCGAAATTCACAGCAGCTTCGTGCGAATATTTACTTTCCAGCGTCTTTAGCGCATATCCCATATTTATAACGTTGAAATAAACCATTCCATAGTTGAAGCCAGCTCCAAATGCGGTGGCGCTCAAGGACTTGAGCTTCGGTTTGACCGTGGAAGTCTGGGTTTGCTCGAGCAGTACCGTTCTATTTCCTTTAACTTTGACAGGACTGCTTGTACGTTCCACCTCGGCCATACCTTTATCCACCAATTCCTGCAATTCCTTGGAAAGCTCGTGTTTCTTAATCAGCTCATCCAGACTGCTATAGCGCCCCCCCATCAACCCAACCAATTTCTCTAGATTTGCCTCACGTGCAGCCGCGAGAACTTGCTGGCGCAGATTGCGGCTTGCGTCCCAGCGAGTTTTCCCCTTGAGCCGCTTTAGTACTACAGTGGTAACGGTCTGGGATGTCAAATCGGTGACGCCGTCGATGGCGGGAAATTTGAAGCCGAGCTCGGAGATGATGGAATCCGCGGCACCAAGTATGGATCCCACCGCATCCGCTTTATCTTTAAACGGATTAAATGCGGCCAATGAAACATAAACGGCGCTTTCAGGATCATCACACCACTTCTCGAGCCGGTCATATCGAGAGTCTCCATCCTCTTTAATGGCGAGCGATTGCGTCATGCTCTGCAGCATCAACGCGATAGACAACTCCAATGCTGCCGCAGACTGACGATTATTCCTGTCAAATGCTTGGAACGCTGCAGCCAAACTCTTCGGGTCGACCTTATGCTTCGATTCCGCGGTGGATATCCAGTAGTCATGATCTGAACTCGCCTGTTCCAATTCATGCATCATCACGCGCAGTTGCGCGTCTGCTTCTTTGCGTTGCCGTAAAAAGTTGAAATACCGCTCTTTATCTATTCTTTTAGCCAGGCGCGCCCCCGACGAAGACATTCTTTCTTCGGTTAAAACTTCGTATTCAAGCTCTTCTTGCGACGGTATCGACCGATTCGTCGGCTGATTCCGATGCCACTCGCCTCTTCTTGACGCAATGTTCGCTGGGTCGCCGCGGTCAGCGGGAAACATTGACTTCAAGGTACGAGTCAGCAGCAAGGCGGTCAGATTCTTGTGATGAAACTCTGAACTGGCCAGGTGGATTTGTTCGACGTCCAAGGTGAGACAGTCGGGTAGGTGATGCGGACTGGCGCCGTCTGCCCGCTGGCCAGGCCTGCGCTTTAGATCCGTGATCTGATGCTGATACGCAGCGGCGATCAAACCCAAATCAAGGCTGATCCCCTCGGCGTCATTGAGCGCGACCACCGCAGGGACGCGCGGTCGCGTGAAGCGGTAATGGTTGCCCTGAGCGACAAAGGTCGCGACCGACAGGTCATCCTCGCTGGCGTGGCAACTCCATTCAAGCGGCATGCGCTGCTCAAGGGGCTTGAAGTCTTCCACCCAATCCGTCAAAGCATCGGCCGGCAGTATGTGGGCTTGACCAGACGGTGATTTGACGCCGGAGGTCAGTTCGACCATGTCCAAGGATCGCATGTGAAGCTGGCGCGCTTCAGAGTCTTTGGCAATCCTGGCAGTCATGGCATTCGTCCAAAGATGTGTGCTGTAGCCGATCCACACCTCTTTGGCGGTGTCCGGGCTGGTGTCTGCCCACACCCAGCCCATGCGCGCTCCCGTCCTGTACTTGTTTTTCTTGTCGTAGTCCTCCAGATCTGTGTACGTCAGTTCCTGATAATGGCCCTCACCGTCGTACTCATGGATAACGAGCTTTTCGCCCTTCGGACCCTTCATGAACACGTAGACGTATCCCGGACGAAGCGCGCGCAAGGTATAGGAGGAAAGCTGCAGACGCTGGAAACCGGCTTCCAGATTGAAGCCGGACTTGGCGTACCGATACACGGCAGATCCATCCGCATTCGGGACGACCGCATATCGAATAGGGAGAATGGGGATGCGCGGGCAGCAGGCCGGCGCCGACGTTGCGCCGCCGGCCGTTGTCTTGGACATAGGTGGATTCCTTTGCGTGCCGACCTATCTCCACCGTCGGGGAGGATCAAGGCCGCCAATAGGAACGCGTCCACCGCAAATAGTCGGGAGGGACGCGCGTGGAGTGCGCTTGCATTACCCCATACCTACCCACTATCGGACATCAAACAAAATCTATTTTTCGTGGCGAACAGTCTGAATGTTCGGAAGCTCGCGAGACCGCAAGCCGTGATGACATTTCGTCAACCCCAAACGAGCTAGAACCGGCGTTGCACCACACCGCCCCGGTAGTTCCGGACCGAGCCTCCGCAGGTTCTTCCGGTCGGCCGCACTTATCCCCTTCAACTGTGGAGAAAGGTGAGGACAGCCTTGGGGCAGGTGCAAAATTCCCTGTCGCACCAAGCACTTGCAGAGTGCGATCAATAAATGCGCAATCATCCTTATGGGCGATTTCCGGCGGAGTTATCCCCGTTTTTGGGCGCGAGGCGCGGCGGAAATCTCGATCACGCACCCCAATGTGGATTTGTCCCCGCCTTCTGTGGAAAAGCATGAGGACAGTATGCGCACAGGTTGAAAATCCTCTTGCATATCAACGCCCTGCAGGGCGTGGTCACGAAAGGCCCAAACGCAGTTTGTTTGGGCCTGTGTTGTCCCCGCCAAATGTGGATAAGCCTGAGGACAGCCTAGGGGGAGTCTGCAAAAAGCCTTGCAGGTCAGGGACTTGCAGGTCGCGAGCAAGAAAAGCTCACTAGGCAACCGAGATGCGGGCCGCATCGTGAATGACAGGCCTCTTGCAAAAAGCAGACAGGCTTGTCCCCATGGAATGTGGACAAGCCTCTGAACAGTCGCACAACAAGTACAGAAAGCCGTTATGTGACAGTCACTTGCAAGGTGCGGTCAAAGAATGACCAACACCGGGATCAGGAATCGCCTTCAAGGCGCATGCCAATCTTCAATCCCACCTGCCAATGCGCCACCTTGCCGTCCTTGATGTGACCGCGCACTTCAGTCACTTCAAACCAATCCAGGTTGCGCAAGGTTTCGGACGCGCGCTCAATGGCTTTCGCGATCGCATCGTCGGAGGAAATGGTGGATGAGCCCACCAACTCGATCTGCTTATACACATGATTCGACATAGCTCGTCTCCGCTGTGAGGTGAGTCGTGAATCGTCGGTGCTTGGGCCGTGTTCCGGCGCTTACGACCGGCAATCCATTCGAACACACAGGATACCTGCGCAGCGATAGAGTGGTGTTACGAGTTCCGTCGCGCGGTCTCGACCGGCGACCGAATCGCTTTTGCAACGCGAAGCAAAGGAGATCACCATGCCTGAACGAAAGACCATCGAACGCGCCAAGCGCGACAAGCGCGAAGGCAAGTCCGCATCGACGCAGGCCGGCGAATTTGTGCGCGAGGAAATCGACAACGTGCGCGAAGGCAAGCATGGCGTGCGGTCCAGCAAGCAGGCCATCGCGATCGGACTGTCCAAGGCGCGCCGCGCAGGTGTGAAGCTGGGCACGCCCAAAAAGGCCAGCGCCGAAACCAAACGCAAGGCAGAGCAGGACACGCGCGCGGCACACGACGGCCATGCGAAGTCGAGTACGCGCTCCAAGGCGGCGACCAAAGCTCTGAAGAAGGAAAGCACCAAGCCCGCGTCGAAATCGGCGCTGTCACGCAATGCGACCAAGACGGCGAGCAAGCGCACGGCTGCGGACCGCTCGGCCGCGGCGCGCAAGGCAGCGGCGACCAAGGGTGCGGCTGGCCGCTCGGCCGCGGCCAAGAAGGCGGCGCGCACGCGTGCGGCGAACAAGCAGGCAGCGGGCGGGCATCACGCGGCACATTGATTTGGTTAACTGCTGCGGCGTATCCCTGCCGCAGCGCCCCATCAACGCGCAGCTAACCGGCCTCGAACGCCTTGAAGCGCTCCTGCAAGAACTCCCGCAGCCGCCGCACTGCAGGGGATAGGAGCATGCGGTGCACGCACAGCAGGTACAGCGGCGACGGTTCGCTGACGTAGCCGGCCAGCAGCTCGACAAGCCGGCCCTCACGCAGATCCGTCAGCACGTCGTAGCGTGATTTGTACGCCACGCCGTGCCCGGCCAGCGCCCAACGCCGCACGAGATCGCCGTCGTCGCCGACGCGGTCACCCTTGACAGGAATAGTGAGACTGGTGCCGTCGTGCTCGAACGTCCAGCGGTCATGCAGGGTTTCGCCGAGCACGAACGACAAGCAGTTGTGCCGCCGCAGATCCGCCGGCGTTTGCGGCACGCCATGCCGCGCCAGATAGGCGGGCGCGGCGCACACCACGCGCCGGTTGTGTTCGGCAAGCGGCAGCGCGACAAGGCTTGAGTCGTTCGGCGTGCCGTAACGCACGGCGATGTCGACTGGCTGCCGGTACAGGTCCGCCAGCCGGTCGCTGATACGCAACTGGAAATTGACACGGGGATGCTGACGCTGAAACTCGTCCAGCCACGGCAGCAGTACGTGGCGACCAAGGTCGGAAGGAATCGACACCGACAAGGTGCCGGCGATGTCCGTCTTGTCGCGCGCCATGGCGTTCTTGCCGGCCTCGAGCGTGGAAATCGCCGACCGCGCGTACTCCAGATAGCGCTCGCCGTCGCTGGTCAGGCGCAGGCTGCGCGTGGACCGCACAAAGAGCCGCGTTTCAAGTTCCTGCTCCAGCCGCTTGAGCGCGGCACTGGCCACCGCCGGCGTCAGGTCGAGCTCGCGCGCGGCGGCGGAAAAGCTGCCCAGATCTGTCGCGGCGACAAAAATCTTCAAATCCTCGAATCGGACCAAAGCCGCCTCATTTTCAAAAATTTATTGAAACTGCCTGCGATGCTAGCCGGTTTTTCATCGCTGCGGTGTGGGTAATCATGCATTCATTCCCCGACACGCAAGGAGTCACTGCATGAAAATCGAACTGAAGGGCAAGAAGGCATTGGTCACCGGATCGTCCGGTGGCATCGGCCTGGCCATCGCCACCGGATTGGCGCAGGCCGGCGCGCAGGTCGTCCTGCATGGTCGCAATGCGAGCAAGCTGGCGCAGGCCGCGCAGACCATTTCACAGCAGGTGGCAGGCGCGCAGGTCACCACCGTGCAGGCGGACCTGGCCACCGCAGACGGCGCGGCGTCGGTCAGCGCCGCGCATCCCGACGTCGACATCCTGGTCAACAACGCCGGCACATTCACACCCAAATCCTTCACCGAAATCACCGACGACGACTGGCAGGCCATGATGGACACCAACGTCATGAGCGGCATCCGCCTGTCGCGCTACTACCTGCCGCGGATGCTGGCAGCCAACTGGGGCCGAATCGTCTTCATTTCCAGCGAATCCGCCGTGCAGATTCCCGCCGAGATGATCCATTACGGCGTCAGCAAGACGGCCCAGCTGGCCGTGTCGCGCGGCCTGGCCGAGCTGACTGCGGGCACCAATGTCACCGTCAACGCCGTGCTGCCGGGCCCGACGCGTTCCGAAGGCGTCTCCGACTTCTTCGCGGAAATGGCCAAGGAGCAAGGCGTTTCGCAGGAACAGATGGAGCAGGACTTCATCGCCCAGCACCGCCCGACATCGCTGCTGCGCCGCCTTGCCACGGTGGAAGAAGTGGCGAACATGGTCGTCTACACCTGCTCGACGCAGGCGTCAGCCACCAACGGCGCGGCCCTGCGCGTGGACGGCGGCGTCGTCCGCTCCATCATTTGATCCCTTGAATCACCAGAATCCCATCATGAAAGCCATTGCCTACTTCAAGAACCTGCCCGCCGACAACGCCGACGCGCTGCAAGACATCACCGTCCCCGAACCCGTGCCGGGCGACTACGACCTGCTGGTGGACGTGCACGCCATCTCGGTCAACCCCGTCGACGTGAAGATCCGCGCCAACCGCAAGCCGCAGGAAGGAAAGCCGGAAATTATCGGCTGGGACGCCGCAGGCGTGGTGCGCGCGGTCGGCGCCCGGACCAGCCTCTTCAAGCCCGGCGACCGCGTCTGGTATGCGGGCGCCCTGACCCGCCCGGGCGCCAACAGCGAACGCCACATCGTGGACGAGCGCATCGTCGGCCACATGCCCAAGAGCCTGGACTTTGCACAGGCCGCCGCCCTGCCCCTGACCACCATCACCGCGTGGGAATTGCTGTTCGACCGCCTGCGCGTGCTGGACAACGCCGCGCCCAGCCAGCGCAGCCTGCTCGTCATCGGAGCTGCTGGTGGAGTTGGCTCGATCCTCGTGCAGTTGGCGCGTCAGCTCACTGGCGTGACGGTAATCGGCACCGCGTCCCGTCCAGAAACCCAAGCCTGGGTGCGCGAACTGGGCGCGCATCACGTCATCGATCACACGCGGCCGCTGACCGAGGAGCTCAAGCGCATCGGCTTTGAAAACGTCAGCTATATCGCGGGCCTGACGCATACGGACAAACACTTCGCGCAGATGGCCGAGGCGATTGCGCCGCAGGGCAAGATCGCGCTGATCGACGACCCGGCCGCCGTGGACGTCCGGCTGCTCAAGGGCAAATCGGCCTCGCTGCATTGGGAATTCATGTTTGCGCGGCCGCTGCACAACACGCCCGATCTCATCGCCCAGCACGAGCTGCTGAACCAGGCCGCCCGTCTGATCGACAATGGCACGCTGCGCACGACACTGGGCGAGCACTACGGCAAGATCAACGCCGAAAACCTGCGGCGCGCGCATGCCTTCATCGAAAGCGGCAAGGCGCGCGGCAAGATCGTGCTGGAGGGGTTCTAGATACGCGGCGATCCCGTGCGGGATCGCGTGCGCAAGGGCGCGGGGCGCGACCAGGCCTGTCAGGCCCGGCCTTCGCGCTTGGCGCGTGCGTGGGGGTCGTTGATTTCGGCTTCCAGCTCGGCAATCAGCCACTGGAACCAGCCGTTTTCCGTGCGGGCGTAGACGGCGGCCGCCGGCGTCTTGCCTTCGCGCCAACCCGTCTGATGCGCGTCCATCCAGGCGGACAGGCTCTTGTGCGGCGCCAGCAGGCCGGACAGCCACGACCACACGTAATCGGGCACGTTGCGACGAAAGCCCTTGGCGCTGGCGTAGATGGTCGGCTCCAGCGGCAGGTTGCCCGCACGAGCCAGCTTGGCCTGCGTCCGGCGCAGCGTCTCGACAGCGGCCTGCAATTGTTCGGTGCTGAGCTTTTTCACGTAACGACTCCTGATTCTTGATTTGAGCGGATTATCGCCGCTGGGTGCGGCGGTTACCAAGCTGCCATTTACTTTTTGCGAGCCGGCGCAAGGCCTAGCAGCAGCGTGGCGGCAAACCGCTCGCCCGGTTCCAGCACCTGCATGCCGGTGCGGGTCTCGCCCGCCGCCGCAAGGTTGAACGCGTCGGCCACATTGGTGACCGGTTCCACACAAAGGAAATCCGCGCCCGGGGCCGTGTACACCACCAGATGCGCGAATGCCGGGTCGGCATGCAGCGCCAGTTCGTGACCCTCGGGCCAGTGCAGCGTCGCCCGGCCCTGCCACTGCGACAGGTACGTGTCGCAGCCCTCGGCGGACTGGCGCAATTCGCGCACCGTCGTCGTCTTGCTGCCGGTGGGCAGCCCATTCTCATCCGACGGCCAGATGCGTCGGGCGTGCAGCGCCACGCGCTCGGCTGTGAAATACGGATGGATGCCCATGCCGCATGGCATTGGGGTGTCGCCCTGATTGGTGATGGACAGCTCCAGGCTGAGCCCGCGGCTGTCCAGCCGCCAGCGCTGCACGCACTCGAAAGGCCACGGCCAGCCCAGTACACCGGCTGGTTGGTCGAGCACGAGGTCGACGCTGTCGGGAGTCAGATTGCGAACTTGCCAGGATTCGAACAACCCGGCGCCGTGAATCGCCTGCGGCCGGTTCGGCACGGACTGGAGTGCGTATCGGGCGCCATTGAACGTGAAGACGCCCTCGCGGATGCGGTTGGAATATGGTGCGAGCGGATAGGATCCTGCACGCGGCCATTTGCCGGCGGGCCATTCGGTGGCGGTCAGGGGCACGATCCAGTCATGAGCGCCGGTGGATAGACGCGTCAGCCGCCCGCCCCCGCCTGGTGCGAATTCGGCTTGATGGTCGCCACTGGAAATGGAAACGCGCTCGGTGGCGTCCAGGACGGCGGGAACGGCAATGTCGGGCATGGGGGTGAAACTCCTGCGGCGTCCACGTGCGCCGCGAGGGGGGATTGTGCATGGCGGAGAGATGCGGGTGCAAGTTGGCGGGGTCGTGACGCCGGCCGCTAGTCTCTGGCGGACCACCACAGCCATGCCGCCGCGGCAAAGGCTGCCCAGGCCGCAACGATCAATATCGCGCCGAGGACGCTCCGGGGCTTTGCACCCCTTTTTCGCATCCATTCATCAGCTTGCTGGCGGCAATCCGAAATGACATCCGAAGGAAGGAGTTTGATGGTCAGCCAGATCAGGACGGGGAGCAGCAGGACGTCGTCAACGTATCCCAGCACCGGGATGAAATCCGGAAGCAGGTCGATCGGGCTCAAGGCGTAAGCCACGACCAGCACGCCAAGCGCCTTCGCGTACCAGGGCGTTCGCGGGTCCTTGCCGGCAAACCATAGCGTGACGCCGTCACGCTTGATTCGTTTGGCCCAGGTCTTCAACTTTTCGCTTGTGGTCACGGATGGGCAGACCGTCTAGATAAGGCGCCAATTGTATTAGTCGGCATGCGGATCGGCGGGGCTTGCCAACGGTAAGGGGCGCTGCAGATCACGGCGCGGCCGCTGGCTCGTCTAACGCTTGAATGTGTCTGACACTGGACGGAAATGTTTAAAAAGTCGCTTGTCAGATGCTGAGCCAAGTCGCCAGCGGCGACAACGACAGCAGCACACCAGCCCACGCTACCTTGCTGCCATCTCGGTGTATGGCATAGACGCCGGAAGCCACGCCGGGAAGCCCGGGGATCAATTCGAAGATGATGTACGGCCAGAGTCCCTCGTGCATCACCACCCACCAGTGCAACCAGGCAGTAGCAATACCGCAAATCAGCGCAAGGATGCTGTAGAAGGACCAACCCAAATCGCGCAGCATGCTGATTCCCTTCTGCTGGTTAATGCTGTTGCCTCGCTTGGTTAGCGAGCAATCGTACCCGAACAGCGCAAACGCATCCGCGAAGGTGATCGCATCTGCAAGCGTATCGGCTAGATCGCCCGGCATGGTTGTGAACGTACGCTCGATCTCAATCTGGCCCCTCATTGCCCGATGGAGTTCGACGGTGTCAAAAATCGAGGGATTTCTGTTCCATCCACCGTGCACACGAACCGCCCGCCCATCCGAAAAATCGCAACCCGCCGCCAAATCGTCCCGCCCCAGCTCAGCAGCACCTTCCCCGCCCCGATACAATCACGGGCATGAATTCTGCACTGCAAAACACCGCCGCCGACGCCCACGCGGGCCATACTCCCATGATGCATCGGGGTGTCCCATAGCCACTTTTCCATCCATCGGTGAAAAACTACGCCAAAACCTACGCTCCACTGTTACGGACCGGCCTCACTCGTACCCTGTCGGCACGAGCATCACCCAAAAAACAACGGTTTTTCTCCTCCTTTTGGACGACTAAGAACGCCCCTAAAGATGGCTTTCGTATGGTAAATTTACGTACAACATCTTCCTTCCTAGGAGCTTTACATGTCCACTACGGAAAAAATGAAGATCACGGTCAGCCTTCCTAGCACGACCGTCGACGAAATCAAAAAATTGGCGAGCAAGCTGGGCATAAGCGGCAGCGAAGTCCTTCGCCGCGCCGTAAGCACAGAGCTATTTTTCGACGACATCGAGGAGAAGCATGGAAAGGTCCTCGTTGAGCTTCCAGATCAGCCCACCCGGCAAATTGTGAGACGGTGACAAAGGAACAAAATTGGGTTCTCCAGACACTGTCGTAGGCGCCCTAGGCGGCAAGCCCAACGTAACCAATCTTGATCTCGACGCTGAACTGCCCGGTACTGATGACCCCCACGCTTCGACGCTCGTATCGAAACCATACGATCCTCTTCCGCACGAGGACGAGGCTCGCCGGACTATTGCCTATCTTCTAATCTGGCTGCTCATCGGCATCTGCATCGCGACGTTCGCGACCCTTTGGGCCAAGGCTTTGCCAGTCGCCGATCTGGTTAGGATCTTGGAGATCCTACTAGGCCCCATCGTTGCACTCGTCTCGGCTGCCACTGGTTTTTACTATGGCACGAAAGCAACCAATCGCCATCCCAAATGATGAACATAGACGAAGAACAAGCCCGCCGCTCCCGGTACTTCGAAGTGAGCAAAGTTTTCACGCCGACAGCGCCTGTTGACGAGCGGGACCTATTCGCCGGCCGCTTGGAACAGTTGGGCAAGGTGATCGATGCCGTGCACCAAAAAGGGCAGCACGCGATAATTTATGGTGAAAGAGGGGTCGGTAAGACGTCGCTCGTAAACGTCCTTGCCGACTTTCTGCCAGAATCGGGTGAGAGAATCGTCGTGACACCCCGGGTGAATTGTGACGGTGCCGACACCTTTCAGTCACTCTTTGAAAAGGCGCTTCGAGAGATAAAGCTGGCCGAGTTGGTCAACCAAGCAGGGTTCACGGCAGATCCACGTAAAAGAGAAATTGATGGTCTCAGTTTTGTTGATGGCCCGATATCTCCGGACAATGTTCGACGCGCCCTTGCCGAACTTGGCAAACAGGTTCAGACAATCATCATTTTCGATGAGTTTGATAGGCTGAACGAACGCACTAAGCGCGCTGTCGCAGACGCAATAAAGGCGCTGTCAGACCATGGGGTCGATACGACTCTCATCCTAGTCGGCGTAGCCGATACCGTTGGGGACCTAATCAAAGAGCACGCATCTATTGAACGGGCGATGGCTCAAATCCCAATGCCGCGCATGTCTGAAGACGAAATCGTCGAACTGATTAAACGGGGAATGAAACGCCTCCACATCAGGACGACCGACGCCGGGATCAATGCGATCAAAAACCTGTCTCAGGGGCTTCCTCACTATGCGCATCTGCTATGTTTGCATGCAGCTCGCACAGCCATTCAACGAGAGACTGACTGTGTGGATTCGAGCGAGGTGACGGAGGCGGTCGATGAGGCTATAAGCGGTGCTCAGCAGTCTATCCTAAGCGCTTATCACGTCTCGACGATGAGCCCGAGAAAAGACAACTTGTTTGCTGATGTGCTCCTAGCATGCGCAATGTCGCCGACTGATCCGTTGGGATACTTCGCTGCTCAGGACGTCCGCGCACCGATGCAAGAGATAACGGGCAAAGCGTATCAGATTCCGAGCTTCTCTCAACATCTCAACGAATTCTGCGAAGAGAAGCGTGGTCCGATCTTGAAGAAGATTGGCACATCGCGCCGTTTTCGCTTCCGTTTTATTAATCCCCTGATGCAACCGTACGTCATCATGAACGGAGTGAAAGCAGGAAAAATCCCTTTGACTGGAATGCCTATCGCAGGACGAACCTGAGCGCGCTGGCGCCGTTCGGACCAGCTCATGTGCAGCCATTATCAGACCCTGAAAGACGCCGAGCTGCTGCTGAAAAAGTTCGGAGTGACCCGGCCCGGCGTCCTCGGCAAGTACGACATGTGGCCGCGGTATCAAGGCATCTTCGTCCGCCGGCCACCGGAGCATGACGCTGGCGACGAGGCGGTGCCGAGCCTGGAGGCCGTCACCGGCCGCTGGGGCCTGATCTCGGGATCCACCCGGCCGGATGTGCTGGCCGGCGCGGAGAAGCTGTCCACCTTCAACGCCCGCGACGACCGGGTTGCCAACGCTTTCACCTTCCGGAACGCCTGGCGCCGGGCGCAGCACTGCATCATCCCTGCCGATGCCATCTTCGAACCTGACTGGCGATCCGGCAAAGCAGTGGCCACGCGCTTCACGCGGGCCGACGGCGCGCCGCTGGGCGTTGCCGGCCTCTGGGATCGCTACCGCGACGCGGCGGGCCAGTGGCGGGAGAGCTATACGATGCTCACTATCAACGCGGATCAGGATCCCCTCTTCCGCGACTATCACCAACCGAACAAAGAGAAGCGCATGGTGGTGATCCTTCCCGAGGGCGCATATGATGAATGGCTGACCGCCAGCGCCGATCAAAGCCGCGACTTCCTCGTACCCTTCCCCTCCGACAAGCTGGTCGCCACGCCTCTGACCTGACCCCAATTCTGCTGCAATATACTGTATATCCATACAGCTCTATCGCAGCAGAACCATGCTTTGCTCCGTCGTCCGAACCCACTATCTCGGCCAGAAGCGGCGGGACAACGACCCCGCCCCAGCCGTCATCGGCACCGTGCGGATGTACTCCATCACACGCGAGGACATGCGCCGCCAAGTCCGGGTGATGACCATGGACGGCTTGGCGAAGTTCGGCGCGACCGCCAAAGGCCCCATTCCCGATCTGCTCGAGCCCGAGCTACTGACGTTCTGTTCTGAACGCGGCATGATGGTCTGCGGCTTCGAAGAGGTCGACGGCCGCCGCTACTACCAAGGGTGGTGGATGCAATGGGTGTCATCGTAATAAGCCATGCGACTAACGATGCCCCACGAAATTCGGCTGCGATCCTTTACCTATATGGGATGCCCTACACTTTGCCGATCCGTTAAACAGGACAGTAAATATGCAGCCAGACAAAAAGGAAATCACGCAAGCGCTGAGCCTCGAAGACGCACGGGACATTGTTACCACTTGGGCAGTTGAACACTCGGTGCGGCCAGCGCACGCTGCTGGGGTTATAGAAGCGTGGTACGCCGGCGGGGCGCGGTATCGCGACCAGAAGTCGCTTATTGAGGCGACGTCCGCATTTCACAACAACGCGCGCAACGTTAATTCGGTATTTCAGGACCTCTCTAAGCGGGAACGCGAGCGGCACTCAGCTTGGAGCCTAGAAGGCGTCAAACACATCGCCATCGCCAGCGTGACCGGCATAGCGGGTAGCGCCACCCTCATAGCCAGCAACTTCAAAAACCATTGGACTATTGCGGCGATGATTTGCTTCTCATTGGGCCTAGCGCTGACGATTTTGGGGCTGTTCATCATTGCGGCCAACTTCCAGGATAGTTCCAAAGCACACGACGAAATGGCCAGCGATGCAGAGAGGGCTCGCACTTATGACGAACTAATTGCGCGGCTGGGCGAACATAAGGCCAGACCTCAGCGCCCACATCCGAACCTAGGCGCTGCGTTGCTCATGCTCGCGTTGTTCGCCCTCCCCGCAGGCCTCTACTGCATTTACAAGGGAGTGTGATGGCGGCAGAGACTTTGCCAACTGGACCGATTCGCCCGTTGTGCAACTGCACACTATTCGATCAGCGGCTCGTGTCCCCTTTACAGAGATGGTAGTCCCGCTTGACGACCTCATCGAAACCTTGCTTGGCAGGCCTCCAACTGCGCGGTCACTTGCTGAATTCCAGCCCGGAGGGTGAAATAATCCGATCGAGCAGCAGGATCAAGTTCGGGGCGGGTTCCATGACCCACGCCGGCGGCGCCTCGGGCCTCGGACACTCGCCCGCTGGTGGCAGGGCAGGTGGCATTGACTTGCAGCCGCCGGCGGCCAGCATCAACGTCAGCCCGCAGGCCTTCATCTTCAGTTTTTGCACTGCGTAGCCCTCCATAGGCGGCCCATTCGGCCTTTGCGTTCCGTTCGTTGATCTCGCTGACTTCGGCATACCGCCGCTGCAGTATTTCCCGCGCGTAGCGCTGGGATTCGGCCCCACGGTCGGCCTGGTCGGCGCGAATGCCGGCAATCTGTGCGCCGTAGCGCCAGCCCTGCGCCGTCCAAGCCGCGCCGCCAGCCAGCACCGCGCCGGTCAGCGCCGCCGCGGTGTAGCCCTTCCACCCCATCATTGCTGCAAGCAAACCCACGTGTCGGCCTCCCTTCGCGTAACCAGGCCCGGCAACGTGACCAAGGCGCCGTCCTGGCGGCCCTTGACCCAGCGGGTCAGCTCCGCGCACCCACCGACGTAATCGCGCGCGTTGAACTTGCGCCGCATGGTCGAGGAGGCGAGGTTGCCGGCGCCCAAGTTGTAGGTGAAGTCGATCAACGCAGCGCGCTGCCAGTCGTTCAGCGGCACCGTGATTAGGCGGCGCACCGCGGCGTCCGCCTTGGCCAGGTCAGCATCGCGCCAGGCGTCGCACTCGGCATTCGAATAGATCCGCTTCGGGTCGATGTCGGATCCCGTATGACCATCGCAGACGGTCAGCACGCCGACGGGGTCGATGTAGGGTTTGCCGCGCACCGTGCCCGGCTCGAAATGCGCGACCAGCACGCCCGCGATGGCGATCGCGCCGGCGCTGCTCGCCGCCAGCAGCTTCCGTTTCAGACTGCCCAAAATCATTTAATTCCCCTCCATGCCGAATAGGCGGTGATGATTGCCGTGCCCAAGCCCACGATGTAGGCCAAGGGCTTTGCCACTCTGCCGAGTCCCTGCAGCACCTTGAACCCACCAGACAGCGCCTGGAACGTGTCAACGATGTCCTGTGTGTTCTGCCGGATCGTCTCGATCGAGGATGTGTTCCGGGCGGTTGCTTCTGCATTGCTTGCCATGTCCTGCTCCATCTGCACGACGCGAGCGTGCAGCGACTTTATGAAGGCGTCCGACAGATGTTCGTCAGCCATGGGACTTCCTTTGAAGCGACAACATCACGTCTCCTTGAGACGAAAAAATGCCCGCACATGACGGGCTGAATATGAATACGATGGGTGGCGGCTATTGCCACCCTGTCACGTCAATCACGGCAATGTCGTTCTCCTCCGCATCACTCACGAAGCGCGTGTTGAAGAGCGGGGCCCATCCGTAGAATGCGCCCACCTGATCCTGCATCTTGGAATAGACGCCGGTGCTGCGCGCTGCGTAGTTCTCACCCCAAAGTACAGAACTCCAGCCGCCCCCAGGCACGGGATAGCACTGATACCCGCGCCGGTTGAAAGACGGACAGTAGGCCCATTTGCGCGCTGGCAGGCCGCCGACCTCCATGCCGTCGATGTAGCCGCTCCCCGTGCCGTCCGAGTTCCAATATCGGGGGATGCGCAGGTTGCCGTAAACGTTCATCGGCCTGGCCGTACTCATGAAGATGTGCCGGCCGTCCTGCGCCCATATGTCCATCGGGCCGCCTGTGACCCATGGCCAATCGAATATGTAGTATTCGACGGCCACCCCCACAAACGTTACGGTGAACGTGCCGTTCCCGTTGTTCAGCAGGCTCCGCATTGTTGCGAAGCCGCCCCCGGTGGGCACGAAGAAAACCACAGGCCGTACAGCAGCGAACGAAAACGCACCGCTGGCAGTGCCCATGTACCGCAGGAACATGTTGACGTTGCGACTATCGCAAAGCAGGTTTCCGGCTTGATCCCACAAC
This sequence comes from Achromobacter sp. UBA5777, assembly GCF_002418565.1. NCBI lineage: Bacteria > Pseudomonadati > Pseudomonadota > Betaproteobacteria > Burkholderiales > Alcaligenaceae > Achromobacter > Achromobacter sp. UBA5777. The sequence goes on from NZ_DIEJ01000255.1 coordinate 20,746, forward strand.
TCGAATGCAGCATCCGCCATCACTTCACCCCCCACAGCACCAGCATGTTTGCCCGCTGCGTGTTGGGCTCCGTGATAAACGACCAGGAGATAACCGCGCCGCTTCGCTTGATCGTCGGATAGTTGGTCCCACCGCTTGCCGCGGTAGCCAGAAACCACGAGTTTGCAGTGTCAGCGAGCTGCGGAATGCTCACGCTCCCGCTGCTCGTGCCCGTGTAAAACTCGCCAAGCTGGCGGGCAATCCGCATCCCTGCGCTGAACAGCAGGACCCCAGAGGGGGACCACAATTCAAGGGGCATGACTGCCATGTCTACGACCCTCCAAACCGCGCGCCGAGGACGCCATTGGGGTAGTAGTACCGCATGCCCCGGTTGTTGATCTCCGTCCGCGATCCGTCCGCCTCGGTGCCGTTGAACGACATAAGGCCAGAGCGCATGTTCAGGTTAAACACCGGCACACCGCTGGGATTGAGAGCATCGGAGCTGAGGTTGTCCTTGAGGTTGAGGGCCCCAATAGTGGCGCGGCCGATGATCGCCTCGTTCATAAACACCTGCCCGCCCTGCACCACAAAAGGCGCTTTCACGGATCCGGTGGATTCGTCCAGGATGGCCACGCGCGCCGCAGCCAGCAGAATCTGCGACGTGATGACGCCCTGGTTGTTCTCGACGCCCACGCCGATGCCGGCGAGGTACGGCACACCGCCCACCGTGAGCTGGGTTTTGATGGTGTACATGGCCGCCAGGGAATTTACGATGGCGTCGATCTGAACCTGAGCATCGCCGGCTTCGTCAATCCGATCCAGCAGCGCCTGGGCGAGCTGGGTTTCGGTGATCTGGCCGGTGAGATATTCCAGGATCTCGTCCGCGCTGTTGCTGGACGTGCCAATGACGCCCGGGTTGCCCACGGGGAAAAAATCCCCTGGGATGCCGGTGCGATCCACCAGCCTGGCCCAAAAATACAGGCGCTTGCCGGCGGACAGGCCCATCAGGTCATGGGTGTTTTGCGGGAACGCGAACTCGCCCATCTTGATCGCGCTGCCCTGGTTCTGCGATTCGGAATACCAGATTTCCGTCCGCTCGATGATGTAGTTGCCGGCCGGAAAGCCCCAATTGAGCCGGATGCCGAACACCATCCCTTGAGCGGTCAGGTGCGTCACCTGCGGCGGCGGCAGGACGTTGCCCTCCAAGTCGGTGGACGCGGACATTCCCCATGCCGAAGGGATGTTCGCTGCGTTGATGGCGCGCACCCGAGCGAGGTATCGGCCGGTGCTGATGCCCCGGATCTCAACGGACGCGGACGCCGTGCGCCCCGCCTCAATCCAGTCCGAACTGTTACGCCGCCACTGGACTTGATACTCCACCGCGTCCTGCACCTTGTCCCAGGTGATGAGGGCATTGTGGGTTGCTATCGTCTGATCCAGCGTCGAATAGGATGACAACGCCACGTTTTGCGGCGCCGGCATGACCATGGGCGGTATGACCGTGATCGGCGGATTCTCCAGACGCGTGCCATAGTCCACGGCTTCGTACTTGCCCGGGACGTGTTGCACGGCCGTGATCGTGGCATTGAGGACGTTTTCCCGCGTGATGCTCACGACTCGGAAAAGCTGGGTTGAAAGCTCCTCGGACTCGATGGTCCACACTGCCTCAGCCTCCGGGACCTCGGTAAAGGGCTGGGTGACTGTGATTTCCAGGGTTGCGCCCTGGATCCCGATCATGTCTGCGGTGATCTCGGTACTATCGGCAGTCCATATCGTCTGGTCTGCCGTAATCATCGTGCCCACCGCGCCCTGGATGATCCTGGTTTGCGTGAGCCCGTTGGGCATGTTCAGGATCAGGCGATCTCCGGACCGCACGCCCACGGCCAGATCCACCACAATAGTTGTGGCAGTTGCAGAATGAATCCGACCGCCGATACGGCGCCCGGCGCGGTTCTTGTCCGCGATGCGGATGACAGAGCCAGGTTTCACGACGGCCTGCTCCAGCCCCACGCCGAACGTCACGCCCTGCGTCTCGCGCTGCGACGAGACGAGAGCCCACTTTCCGGCGCGCACGGCTTGGCCGCGGGACGTGCAGCCGAACGCCGTCATCTGGTACATGCGAACGCCATAGCGGGAAATTGCATCCCGGTCTTCTACCGCCTCCATCTTGGCGATGCCCTGATTGCTGCTGTCGTTCCAGGACACCTGCACCACCGTATACCGGGTTCGGCGCGGGCTGCCGGCGTAGCCGAACCGACCATCCAGCACATTCGCATTGGTGAAGTTGTAGACGGGGTCCGAAGGAATGTCGGCGGACGCGGCAATGGAGCCATTCATCTCGTAGACGATTCCGCGGAACACGCTGGCCAGATCCGACATTACGCGGTAGGCGTCCGCCGCCTGCTGGATGTAGACGTTGCAGGTAAACCGAGGCTCCATGCCGCCGAAGCCGTCGGGCACCTGTTCATCGCAATATTGGGAGACAGGGTAGAGCTGCCATTTGGCCATGGACAGCCGCGCTGGATCCAAGAACGCCCCGGCGCCATAGCGCTGATTCGTCACCATGTCATACCAGATCCACACGGGGTTATTGGTCCACGCCTGCTTAAACGTCCCATCCCACACGCCGGTATAGGTCCGCGTCTCCGGATCGTAGTTGCTGGGCACTGCGATGATGCGGCCGCGGAATCGGTACGCGCGTGTCGGAATCGCCGAAAACTGGCTGGCATCAATTTGGATGCCAACCGCGGCGGACATCGGCATGCGCAACTTCGCATCCAGCACGTTGGTGATGGATTGGATCCAGGTAGCGTTTGTTAGCGTATCCGTGGCGGAGTCGATGGAGAGCCGGCGCACGCGAACAACCCACCCCGTCTGCGCGCCCTGCGGCAAGTCAATGCGGTGGGTCCTCGCGTAGGTCTGCGTCGTCTTCCCATCGAATGCCGAAACGACAACCTCCTGGAACGGCCCGCCATCGGTCTGCAGGTCAATGGCGTAATCCACGCGCGCTCCCCCGCGGTCCCCATTGCCGGTATCCACCTGGAGGAGCCCCCTCACTTCCAGCGTGATGCGGATGGCCGACAGCGTTCGATCCGTAACCGTCTGGACCCAGGGGACGCCATACTTGAGTTCGACGCCCAGGCCGGTAGTGCTCTCTGCGGCCGGGAAACCCTGGATGTAGTCCTGCGCCTGCATGCCGTTTCGAAAATCCACGCGGACGCCCTGGAAGTTGAGCGAACCGTCTTCGTTCTCTATGGGCGTTCCATCCAGGTAGATACTGCGCAGGATGGAGTTCAGACCCGTCACAGGGCCCACGATGGGCCCTTCGCTGATCAGGTCCAGGACCTTGGCGTAAGAGATGCTGTGCAGGCTGTCAGGAGCCTCCACGGGAGAGCGAGCGCCGCCCCCGCCCTTGCCGCCCTTGCGGCCGACAATCGTGATCCCGCCTTGGCGCGCAATGTGGCGCATGGGCCCATCAATAGAAAACCCGCCGGCTTCGGCGGGTGAAAGTAGACGTTGCATTGTTGCCTCTACGCTTGGTCTTCGGCATAGATGCCGGCGGAAACTACCGCGCTCCCTGCCCAGCATTCACCGTAATGGAGAGGTACGCAGTTCCCTTGCGCGGTGGTGTTGACCGCGCCATTGAAGTTGTAGGACGCGCCGTTGTTGGGACTATCCTTGGTCGAAAGCCCGGTCTGCGTGGGGCTCAGCATCTGGATAGCCCCACCCAACCCAATGACGGCGCCCATTTTCATAAGCGAAGTCCCGAACGCGGCCATCGTGCCCGAACTGAGTACGTTAATCACTGCGCCAACTGCCACCATGGCCGCGCCTAAGATGGTCTGAAACACGCCCCCGCGCTTCGCCCCCTGAATGACAGGCGCGAATCGGATTTCTTCACCGTCAGCGGGCGCGTGCTGCAGATCCTGCTCCGCGATGTTGCGTCGCCCCAGAAACACCGCATATCGAACGCCACGGCTGCCGGAGGAGATCATCTCCGTTTCGAATCCCGGAAGGATCGCGCAGAGAGCCTGGACAGCCTCAGCCGCACTTCGCACGGCAAGGCGGTGGACCCGACCGAATCGCGTGCCCAGCAGGCCGTACAGCCGAATGGTGCGGAGCTGGTTATCCATTCGACGCCTCCCGATGTCGCAACACCAGGCGCGTGATCTCCTGCCAGTAGCCGCCATACACCTCGCGAGTGGACAGCCGGCCGTAAAGGTGATGGAGCATGGTCCCCTGCATAGGGAACAGGTCCGGACGCTCGGAAAGCCGGCCGTCACCCAGGTAGACGGCGCCGTGGTTGGTGCGCTTGGCCAAGTGGTTCATCAGGATCACGTCCCCACGTTGCACGGTTTCTCCAGCGGCCAACGGTCGGAAGCCTGCTGCGGCGAAGTTGTCCAGGTAGACCTCCTCATCGCCCTCCCACCAGCCGTCAGCGCGGTGGAAATCAGGAATGGATATCCCCATCTCCCGCGCGTGAAAGTCGCGGATCACGCTGTAGCAGTCCAAAACGCCGTGATGGAATGTGCGTCCCAGCAGCGGCGCTTGATAGCCCGTAGGGGAAAACGCCTCGATGGCAAGCGCTTGGGGCGCGTCCTGACCAATGTCCTTGCGCACCTCGACGATGTACCAGGGCATCGCCCCTACCCGCTCGGCCATGGCCTCGCAGGCCACCAGATCCGCCTCCGATGGCGAGGCCGTGTTATCCGGGTGCGAATGGACAAAGGCCACTACTGCGCCCATATCCTCGGCCGCGGCCCAATCCTCGGGGCGCGTTACGAAGCCGGCCTCCGGCGCATCGGCCACGTTCCGGCCGCGTGCATAGATTTCGCGGCCGTCGGAATCGGACACGACGAAGCCAACACATTCCGCGGGATACGCCTCCTCGGCGTGGCGGCGCATGGCTGCGAAAGTTGCTTTCTTCATGCTATCGAACCCGATCAGCAGCGGGGAACCCGCCAAAGTTGATGACAGCCGCCACCGGCTCCACGCCCTGCTCTGCCCCGAAACGAAGCTGACACGAGCGCACCAGACCGGCGCAGTTGTCCTGGTCTGGGCTGGATACGGGCCGGTCTTGGCCGTCGAAATATGCGGACCCCGTGTACTGGCAGTACGGGCCGCGATAGCCACCTATCCATTTCCACGGGCAGATGGTCGCCACGATCTGGCGCCCTGGTAGCTGGCGCCCATCGAACGCCAGGCCCGTCGCAAGCTCGAACTCAACCACCTCGGGCGTTTCGTTCAGCTTCTGTTCGACCAGCCAAACCTCAAGCGGCAACTCCTCGCCGGGGTCATAGTTAGGGTTGCCGTCCGGAAAGTTCGCGGGGTCAAGATACTTGGCGAGCGTCTCGCGCACGGTCAACACGCAGCCCACAAGATCGTCCATGGCGATACACAGCGAGGAGATCACGCCGGCGATCGGCTCGCCGTTCTCATCCTCACCGATGTTGCCGACGGAGAGGGTTGGCGACGGCTGGGACGCTTCGCCCGTACGCTGAAAATCGCGGGCTTCCAACGCCCAGGGCGTGTACTCCTGTCCCTTCCAAAAGATCGGGCCGCTTTGGTTGTAGTTGTGAAAGCGAAGGACCGGCCCGCCCTGGTTGCTGGTGTCCAGCTCAAACAGGCGCACCGCATCCCCCGGCTCCAGTTTCTGGATGTCGGTGATGATGCTCACGAGGGGATTTCCTACAGATGGTTGCCCGGTCAGGCTTTGATGCTGCCGGCGAGAATGAACAGCGCGTCCAGGTCCGCCGACGTGAGGCGGAGACTGTCCGCCACCGCCTGGAGCATTTCGCTGTCGCGGTGGAACTCTTGAAGATCGTCCCAGGCGCGCCGGTATATCGCGGGCGTTTCCGGGCTAGAAATCACGCCCTCCGCCGCCTCGAAAAGCGATCCACCTCCGTGGGGCGTCTGCCACATGGCCTCTCGGCCTTGAAAGCGGCTGACCACCTGCGGGACGTATGGCGCGGTCGGCTCCGGCGGGGGCAATTCCGCCGCAATAAGCGTCACTGGCACGTCTAAAACCTCGCCGTGCGCGGTAGTGAAAACCAGCGCGCCGCCGGAGTCGGCAACCAGAACATCGTCATCAAATTGCCAGTATTGTCCGGTTTCCGTGTCTTTGAAGGTTTGCATTATCGATACTCCGTCCACGAGGAAATGCTCGCGGAAGACGCCGCGCAAATATACGTTGCCCCCGCTGGGATGATGAGCGTCAGGCCCACCGCTGCACCTGATGTTGGGTGCGTAGACATGCCGCAAAAAGCCCCGTTTACGTTGGCCGAGAGGTTCCCAAATGCCGCCGTCAGGTCGCCTCTGATATACGCGATGATGGGGCGCCCCGTGGTGTTCGTGTAATTGACACCTGAAGCGCGCGACGCGAGAACGTTTTGCAAGGTCTGACCCACGCCAAGGGTCTGCGCCATCTGACCCGTAAGCGTCGAAATCTGACCGGCCATCGTCGTGCTGTCAGCTTGTCGCGCTACCTCTTGCCACGTCCCCCAGGTCGCCGACGTACCAAAGCGAACGCGAACAAATCGACGGATCACGCCGCCGGTGCCGTTGCGCGTCGTGTATGTCTGCGTGATTTGCAGATTTCCGGTGCCGACGGCCTCTACCTGCAACGTTCCGGCCAGCAACACCGGCCAGTTAAGCGCGGCGGTAGCCTGCGCGTCCGAATTGAGAAAGTAGAAGCCCGGGAAAACGGCCGTGTTTGCGTCCGTCCCGGCGGCAAGCGGTTCACAAAAGGCATGCTGATGCGCCAGTCGGACATTCCCGTCCAGCGTGGCCAAACCGCCGGCTGCGCCTAGCAACGACGAGCGCAAAAACTCCTCCCAGGCGGACCAAACGCCACCCACCAGAGAGCGGAAAAATTGCCGGTTCCCGTTGCTGCCGATATACACCTGATTGACGTTCGTACCGGCAGCAGCACCGGCGGCCGCTTCGCAGTACACCAGCAGCCAACCGGAGTTTGCAATGGGGAAATTCGTACCGCCGGCGGCCGTGGATGACGCTGAGATGGCCCACATCCCCCGGTTGGCGTAGTTGTTCAAGTTCGCGCCGGCTTCTACACGGCCCAGGTAGGGCAGAGAGTTGCCGGCGGTGTGGACCTCTTGCCACGGCGACCATGAAGTATTGATTGCCATCCGCCAGTATTGGCGCGCGCCGGCCGTGGGGGAAACTGGGCCCGTAGAGGCGACCGTGTACCGTTGAACGGTCTGCCCGGACACTCCGGTCCCCTCTACCGAAAGAATCCCGCCAGTTGCCTGCGGATAGTTGGTGCCCGCCTGCGCGCCGGCGGTGGATGCCTGGCGATAGCTGCCGGGCAGTTGATAGTTGTTCAGATCATGGGCAGTTGCGGGCAGCGTCTGCACCGCCGGAGCCTGACCAGGCAGGAGGCGGCCATCAGCGCCCAGCGTGGCAAAGCCGCTTGCCGCGCCGAGCGCGTTGGCAATGGTGTCCATGTTCTTGTTGTGCTTGGCGAACGCATCGCGGGCCGGATCTCCAGTGCCGTCGTTGGGCGCTGCGCCAATGTTGATTTTCACAAGCGAATCCACGGTTCCCCCTACGGTTTAAATACTTGCTGGAAGGTGGCGGACACTCGGTAAACGTCCCCGCCTATGTGGGCCAGGTTGAAACTCGGCGCCTCATACAGGCCTTCTTCGCCGAGGGGCGGAGTCCAGAAGAACGATCGAACGCCGGCATGCCTGCGCAAAAATGTGGCCACGGCTCGCATTTCCTGCCTGCTGCCTGCGAACGTGAGCGGCCAGGACTGGACCTCAGTGTTGATGCCGTCGCCGACCACCTGGCGATAGCCGTCTCCGAACTGCGCGGTCAGCCGTCTGAATGTGACGCTGCCGGTAGGCTCGCCCGTGGCCCGCCATGAAAATCGTTCAGTCATCAGGACCTCCCATTCCTGGCGTTCCAAGCCGCACCACCCTGCCGATGTGAGCGATCCACGACACGTTGCGCGACTACTTCCATCTGTCTGAGCATGTCGCGCCCGAGGGCATCGTCATGGCCGGACTCGCGTGACTCGCGCCCGCCGTCGCTAAAAATCACTTGGTTGGTGATCTGGTAATTGGCCCCGGCCCCAGCAGAGCCGCCAGTCGCGCTGTTCTTCAGAGGCGTGACGTAGCCGCCGTTCTCACCGCTCATCAGGTACGTTTGGCCTCCTTCGGTGTACAACTCGGGACCCAACTCCCTGACGCGGTAGAGCGAATTTGCTGCCGTTGGACCGCCAGAAGCGCGACCACCAGACAGGTTCCAGCCCGTCATGCCGTCTGTGTTGCCCACAGCCGCCATTCCGGTGCCCTGGTAGCTTGCCCCGGCCGATATGCCGCTGGTCGCCGCTCCTGCAAGCAATCCAGCGAAATTGCCTACCATCCCGACGATCGCCTGGCGCGCCGCAATCCTGGCCAAGTCGGCAATTACGGAAGTGGCGAAGTCCTTGAACGAAAGCTTCCCGGTCGTCACGAAACGGACGATTGCGTCCTCCATGCCTTGGAAGGCGTTGGAAAACAACGCTTTCGTCTGCGCAGCCACGTTGGCCGCCGAGTCTTGGTAGTTCTCGAGAGCGGAAGTGGCGCCGTTCTTCCAATTGCCCTGCGCATCGCGCACCTCGTCGAAATACTGCTGCTGCATCGACAGGCGAAGATTCAGGTGTTCCTGCAGGAGCGCTGTTTGGCTCTGGTAGGTTTCCTGTGAGATCTGACCGGACGCCATCGAGCGGTCAAACTGCGCCTGCTGGCGCTGATAGTCCCGCAAGATCACCTGGCGGGCACGAAGCTCCTCCTGCGCGAGGTCACCCAGCCCCACCCCAGCCACCTGGTCCGCATACTGCTGCTGCTCCAGGTCTCGGGTCGCGGCCAGGCTGGCGCGCAGAGCTTCGACTTTTGCAGTCTCCTGCTTGGTGCGCAGTTCCTTCTCTGCGGCCACATTCAGATCAAGTTGGCGGCGCAGCAGATCCTGCTGAGCGAGCAGACTCTTTTGATCCGCTGTCAGGACCTTCTTGTCCTTCAGATCTGCGATCTGCTGCTCGAACTCGGCACGCTTCTGGCCCCAGGTGGCAAGTTTCCCCTCGCTGGTGATTTGGGCCTGAAGGGAGGCTTCAGCCTCGCGGTACTGCTGCAAGAGCTTGGTCGCGGCGTCCTCCGTGTACGCCTTGACCGCCGGGTCCTTGTACTTGTCGTTGATCTGATCAATCAGCTTCTTCTGCGTTTCAAGGGACGCGCCGGTGATATCGGCGTCCTTCTTGACCTGGGCAATCTCGCGCTCGCGCTTTTGCTGATTGGTCTCGGTCTCCTTTGCTAGGGCAGACAGACGGGCCGCGGCGGCGATCTTCTCGGCCTCCTGGCGTTTCTGCCAGCCCACAACTGCGGCCTGGTCGGCCTGATCCTGAAGCGCTGCAGCCTCTGCGATCAGCCGATTTTGGCCCCGCTCGAGCGGCTTCGCCCGACGCCGCGCCGCACGTCCGCCATCTCCAACGAATGCCTTGGTTTCGTCGTCTTGAGGAGCCGCGTTATCGCGAAGCTGCTTCAGCTCCGCGTTGACGGTCCTGAGCTGTGCCGTGATCTGGTCGAAGGTCGGCGCCCGGCCGAAACTCTTCATGGCCTCCCACGCGCTGCTGGCCCCCTGCGTGACTGCGTTCCACGCCGTTTCAAGCGTGCCAAGGCTCTCCCGTACTTCTTCGGCCTGCTGCTTAACGGCGTCCGCATAGGTCCGCTGCGCCAGCGCGGCGGCTTCCTGGGTACGTCCTTGGCGCTCCAGGCTGGCGATCTGCTGATAGACCTCCAGCGTCAGAAAATGCTGCTGCTCGTTCAGCGCGGCGATCGCCTCGGCGGGCTTGCCGCGGAGCGTTTCAAACTCCTGCACCGTGTCGGCAAGGGCCTTGCCCGTGACACGGTTCATCGCGACAGCCGCCTCACCGACCGCCTCGATATTCTGTCCGGCAATCTTGCCAGAGCCGGCGATCAGATTGAGCGCGTCCACCGCCTTGCCGCGAGCCCCAGCCACATCGGCGATACGCGTGGCGAGGTTCGACATGCCCGCCGCAGTTTGGCCTACCGCGTTACCTGTCAGGATCAGCGTCTTGGTGAACTCGGGCTGCTCGCCTTTGCTCGCGACGACAGCGGAGGTAAAGAGCGCCACAGCGCCGGCTGCGACCGTCCACGGGTTCACCAAACCCATGATCGTGGAGCCCAAGGCACGCGCCGCAGGCACGATGCCACCGAACATATCCTTCAACTGGCCGCCCTGCTGGAGCAACACCGTGAGGGGCTGCTGGCCGCCCTGCAAAGAAACCACAATGTCCGTGAGCTGCGCCGGCACGCCGCGAAGCGCTGCAGCCTGCTGTGCGGCGCTCACCCCGTACTGATTCATCTGCTTGGTTGCGCCGGCTGCGGCCGCCCCCGTCGCCGACAGCTTGGTCTTGAGTTCGTCCAGAATCGACGTGGGCACGCCGCGCAGGGCAGCGTTGTAAAGGATCTGCTCCTTCCTCGTCATGCCGATGGTGTTGGCCTGGTTCACCAGGGCGTCAACGCGGCGGCGCTCAGCGGCTGCCAGCTTTGTATAGTCCGCCTGCGCGGACTGAGACATGTCGCTGGTTCCCCGCTTGGCCGACGCAATCGCGGCGTCGAACTGCGAGGTATCGACGACGATATCTAGTCGCGCGGTGCCAATGCTTTCCTGTGCCATGTTCAACTCTTATGGAAGATTTCCAGGGCCGCCCGCTCGATGATCCGAAGAACGTCCATGATTTCCTGCTGCTCCGCCCTGGGAAGCTCTTGACGGTCCAGGTCGTGATACAGGACCCCGTAATCCAGCCCTATCGGCCCTCCCGCCCCCACACGCCACTGCGTGTAGTTGCGCGTGAACAGGTTGAACGCCGGCACGTGCTCCGGCCAGAGTTCGGCGCAAGGCCGGGGAAAGTCGCTGAGCTTTAACCCGGCCTTCGCTAACGTTGCGGCTGATGGCGGCTCCCAAAGGAACGCCGCCACAGCCTCCGTCAGTTTTTTTTGCGCTCGACCCGGATGGCGTCGTTGAAAGCGCTCGCGATCGCCAGATCGGCGCCGGGCTGATGCTCGCAGAGCAAGTCGATCGACTCCTCGCTCACCGGCATGTCAGCGTCCCACTTCTCGATCAGCAGGAGCAACAGGTCGGCGGTCGTGATTTCACCGGCAGCCAACTGCTGCATCAACGCGTCGTACTCTTTGCCGGTCTTGTGGCGGTACGTGACGTTCAGTTGCTGCTCGCGCCCCTGGCCGATGATGGTGATGCTGGCGTCGATGGTGGGGTTGGATTTGATCTTGAACGTCATTACGCGGCCTCGTAGCGGATGGGATCGGCGATGAGGGAGAAGACCGCCGTGTTCTGCAGGTTCTCGTTCACTTGCCCGACGGGGACCTTGTTGAACGAGGGATAGGCGTAGTAGAAGAGCGTCGAGCCGTTGGGCAGCACGCCGCGCACGACGACGGGCTCGCGCAGGCGGTCAGCCTCGATCAGCGCCGCATACCAAGGCTTGTCCGGGTCGTAGTCCAGCGAGACCGTCATGGTCATCGCGTTCTTGAAGGTCGGCTTCTGGCGCTGGCGGCTGGTCGGATCTTCGACGTACTGATAGTTGAAGAACTGCTGGTCGCCGCCGGCCATCACCACGTCGCGCACCTGGTCCAGATCTACCCAGGAACTGACTTCCTGATAGGAGCCAGCGCCCCCGCCTGCCGGGAACAGGACGGTGCTCGTGGTGTCCACGCCTTCCAGCTCGAAGCTGTCGGCGTCTGCGTTGGCGCTGCGCGCCACGGTCTCGCTCAGATTGGTCCACGCCGATTTCAGAACCAGGATGGAGCCGTCTTCCGGCGGGGCAACCGCGGAGGCAACAGCCGGATTTGCATTGGAGATGGCCGAGATGGCGGCGGCCGCGGCGAGCGCCGTCGAGATGGAATACCGCGTGCCGTTGATGAAGATGGAAGACATTTGTGTTCCTCAAATGAAAAAACCCGGCGCGCGGCCGGGTTCGATGTAGAAGCGGGGGGAAAGGTCAGGAGGGAAGGAACCAGATACCGAAGTCCTGGCGGGTGCCGTACTTCTTGATGGCCTCTTCGTAGAGGCTGATGGGCGAGCCATACGGCTCAACAGCAGGAAAGTCGCTTTCACACAAGGCGGTGCCAATCTGGTCCGCGATGTCACTTGCCTGCGCCCGCGTGGCGGCCCACACGAACACCTGCACGCGCTGATGCCGCTTCTCGCGGCGCTTGCGCTCCACGTACCACTGTTCTTGCCCGCCGGCGCCTTGGTAGACGATGAGCGGGAACACTGGCTTGTCGGGCGTGACATCCGCATAGACCCGATCCTCGACCAGCACGCCAAGCAGAGCTTTCAACTGCGCCTCAAGCGTCATCACTCACCTCCTGCCCCGCGAGAAGCGCGGGCAAGCGTTGCCGCCCCCGCTGAATCATTGCTGCCTGCGCGCGTGCCGACGCGGCCTCATACGCCGGCCGCAGGAACGGATAGGCAGGCACCCACTTTGGCGTTGCAAGCTTGCGCCGTTTGTCAGTGACATAGCTGCCGTCTGGCTTGCGAACCACGGCATAGATCTGCCAGTGTCCGAACTCCACCAAGTGGCCGTGCGGTGCCTTACGCTTGTTCCAGGTGACGGCGTACTGGACTTCCTGCTCTGTCGAGTACCGCTCCCGGAAGGCAAGGTAGATGGCGGCGCCCAGAACCCCGTTATGCGTGTTCACCCGCGCTTTGGCCTCATCCCGAAGCACCTCACCGCCCGCAACGGCCATAGAGCGCGCCAGGCTGACCCGGGCGGGTCCTAACAGCCGATCCAAGCCCGCAGACCAGCCGGAGGTGTCAAACGTCGCCTGCAGCCCCTTAGCCATCGCCGCCACCCTGTTCGCAGATCACGTCCGTCCATTCACGGCCCGCCAGATCCATACGAACGTTCTTGATGTCGAATGGGTCGCCAACCGGGACGCCGTCTTCGAGCTCGAGCAGGCGCATGCCCTGGTCAAGCCCGCGGCGAAAGCGGATACGAAAGCTGTAGGCGTTGATCGACGCCCCCACGTTCTCCTGGTTGCGCGTGATGGAACCCATCCCGGTCTGGCCGCGAGGGTCGGCCCACACGGTGGCCACTTCCACCCATGCGCCATTTGGCTGGCCCGCTTCATCCGTCCCGGTCTCGCGGCGTTCGATTCGCACGAGGCGGCGCAGGCTTCCAGCAGCGATGCTCATACGCCCAACCCCACTCGGTTAGGCTGCAGGAGCGCCTGGGCGCCGACCGGCAGCGTGCGAGAGTCGGGGCCTTCCTCGCGGTTTCGGTACAGGCTGCCGGCGATCAACAGCACGGCGGCACGGATTGCAGGGGTCACCACCATCGGATCGTCGCCCGCAGTTCCCGTCAGGACTGCCGCAGCCAGCGCGTCCGCAGTCGGGTACACGCGGCGATTCAGATACGCCTGCGCGTTCTCTTCCGCCGTCGATCCGTAGACCTCGAGCAGAGGATCATCCGTGGAGTCCGCGCGGCAGTGCGAGCGCAGCAGTTCGATGGTGACCAGTTCCATTCATGCCCCCGTGGACGAGATGGCCGCTTGGATCGCCTCCAGGACCGACTTGCGCGCCTTGCCGGACTGCTCAGCAGCCAGAAGGGACGGCAGCAGGGCCGGATCAGCGATTTCGGCGAGTGCCCCGATGATCTCGGGCGCGTTCTGCGACAACAAGGCAGTGTGATCTGCTGCCGGCGGTGCGCCCGCCCCCTTGTTCTCCGGCGGCGGGTTCATCTTGTTCTGCGGCGCCGGCGCGGCCTTGTCTCCCACCTCGGCGATCAGGCCGAGCCGAAGCAGTTCTCGCGCTCGTTCGCCCGACACATCGATCGGGCGCCCGCGTCGCTGGTATTCGCTCCCGTTGAGGAAGCCTTTGCGTGCGATAAACGACATGACTTTCTCCTGTTGAGCGGGCCGCGGCTGAGCCCGGCCCGCTCATCTGCTGGCGCCGCCTTACGGCGTGGTGTCGGCAAACTCGCCGTGGACGAACGACTCGGGGCGGTACACCGCCATCGCCAGGCGTTCCTCGGCGCGGATCGTCACCATGTTCTTGCGGAAGTTGTCGCTGTCTTCCGTCGACACTTCCACGGCGGCGTCTTCACGGTCGAACACCTGGGCGGCGATGTTGAAGGCCCCGACCAGAAATTCGCCTTCCGGCACCGCCGTGGTGTCAACCACAGGCAGCTTCCACATGCGCGGCATTCCGCCTTCCACGACGTTGACCCAGATGTATCGGCCTTGCTCGTCCTTCTGGAGTTCGATGTCGGCCCAGTCCACCGGGTTCAGCACGATGCCGCTCGCGCGGTATTCAGCCACGCGCACCTGCAGAATCGCGCGTCGCAGCAGGTCGATCTTCGTGTCGCCGGCCTGGCGCAGCGCTTCGTTGAAGGGCGTGGCCTGGGGAATCAGCCCCAGCAGGTTCTGTCCCGTGCCATCGCCGGCCAGGATTTGGTTTTCCTCCACGTACTTCAGCCCGAAGATCGCGCGACCGTTGATGTAGCTCTGCAACAGCGGGATGTCTGCAAGGACCTGCTTGGAAGCCAGGAACCAGTGAGCGATCGTGCGAACGGGGGTCTGCTTCAGTTCGAACGACAGGTCCGATTGAGGCTTGAGCGCCGTTTCTGCAACCGGCGCCGCCATGTTCTGGAAACCCGATTCCTGGACGAACTCGACCGAGTTCGAGCTGGTCCGTCCCGGCATGATCAGGTCGCGGATCGTGAACGGGCGGTCGGGGCCCGAAAGAATCCCGGGCAAGCGCGTGGGCTGGATGGCTACGCCGACGCCCCCGGTGCCGGTGGTCGAGCTGGTGATGCTGGTGACCGCCTTGACGTTCATGCGGGCAATGCCGCGACCCTTCGCGGCCAGGCCGGTGAAGTCGTCGGACTCGGTGAACTGCTCGCCGATGGACTTCTGAGCCTGGTCGTCATTGGCAGCGCCCCGGCGGGCGAGCTTCTGTTCGACCTCGACGAGGCGTTCCGTCAGAGCGATACCGCTCTTGGACAGCGTTTCCAGGATGCCCTTGGTGTCGTCCAAGACCTTGCCGTGTTCCTTGATTTCGGACGAAGCCTTTTCGGCGAACGCTTTGATTTCATCGTCGCGATCGTTCAGCGCCTTGACCAGGCTCTTCAGTTCGAGGGTGTCGTCCAGACGCCCCGCGTTCTCGGCCGACTTACGGCCGAACTCGTGCTTTTGTGCCAGATTGGTATAGCGGCCCATTTGATTACCTTTAAAAAGTCGGGAGTTGAAGCCGGCCGATCTGCTTGATCAGTCCAGCGGTTGCTTCTTTCGCCTCGCCCCCGGACTCGCTCCGGTCAAGCAGGTGTTTCAGTCCACGGTTGGCGATCACCGCAGACTGAGATTTCGAGAAGCCTGCCTCGCGCAGGAACCGCTCAAAATCCGGAAGGTCCGGCATGCCCCCGTGGGCGATCCGGGCCTTGATTGCGTCAACGCGTGCCTCCTCGTTCGCGGGCGCGGTCACGATGGAGATTTCCACCAGATCCAGGCGCTTGAGCGTGCGGATGCGCGTCTTTTCGTCGTAGCTGTCCTCGCGCACGTAGTAGCCGATGGACAGCCCCGTGATTGCGCGCGTCTTCATGCCGCGGTATGCGGTCTTGGCGTAGGTAGCGTCATCGAGCCAAAGCTGGCCGGTGCCGTGCAGCCCGTGATCGTCTTCCTTCAACTGGTCGATGTCCCAGTTGCCGATGGGTTCGCCGCTGCGGTGCTGCCACAGCACCGGAAACGTTCGCCCCTTCGCGCGCGTTTGCTCGATGCTGTCCGCGAACGCGCCCGGGGCGACCACCTCGTTGTACGAATCGACGACGCCAAAGACCGAGCCATAGCCAGAAAAAAGGCCGTCATCCTGGACGGCCTTTACGTCGTAATCGAACGAGCGGATGTGCATCGCTGCGTCTTTGCGCTTCATGTCTTGTCCTCAAATGTCGGAAGGCCCAGCCAGGCGGAGAACGCGGACTTGGCTTGTTCCGCGCCGGCTGTCTCGCCGAGCTTGTCGATCGGCAGCAAGTTGGATTGCACGGTCAACACATCGGCATTGCCGCCGCGCGCCGGCAGGTTCTCCTTTAGCCGGCAGTCATCGCGCGTGTAGATGCCGTTCTGCGTCATGACGGAATAGAACGCCGCGCGCGCCGCACTGTCGGCCCGCAGCAGGCCTTCGACGTTGAACTTGGCGAAGTACTGCGGCCGTTCTGCCGGCGCCAGCAAGGATTTGCGGATGGACTGCTCGATGCGCGTCAGCCAAGGCCGGAGCGAGAACGACAGGAACGCGATCATCTGTTGTTCGATCCCCGTTCCCCAGCTACTTGATTTCTCGGTGTGCCCGACCATCCAGGGCGGCACGCGGAACCAGCGGCAGATCTCCTCGACGTTGAACGCGCGGGTGGCGAGCAGTTGCGCATCCTCGGGGTTCATGGGCACCTGCTGGTACTTCATGCCAGCCTCGAGCACCATCGTTTTGCCCGAGTTCATCGCGCCGGCGAACTTGGCCGACAGGCTGTCGCCCAGCTGTGTGCGCTGGTCCGGGTTCAGGATCTTGTCCGTGGATAGGACGCCCCCCACATTCAACCCATTGGCGAAAATCTTGGCGCTTGCCTCGTCTGCCGCCAGGGATGCCCCGATCACGTTGGCGCCGTACCGGATCGTGGACATACCCAGCAAGCCGTCCAGGCTGAAGGCGGCGATATGCCACATTCGCTCCTCGGGAATCACCCGATGCGTGCCGTCTATGTCGTTGTACCGGTACTCGATCGATCCATCGGCCAGCCGCCGGACCTGCATCCGCCACGGATAGAGCAGATCGATTGCAATGACCCGCCCCTTGCTCATTCGCTTCTCGGCGAAGGAGTTGCCCCACAGCAGTAAGCAAGCAACCAGCACTTCCCAGAACTGCACCGAAGTCATGTCGGCGTTGGGCTGGTGGCGCAAAAGCGCATACAGCTCCATGTTCGTCGCCTCAACCGCTTCGCGCCCTTCCCTGCGGTACAAATCGAATGGCAGCGTCGCGATCGTCTCCGCCAGTAGCCTGACGCAGCTCCAAACGGCCGACAGCGTCAGCGCCGACTGAGCCGTCACCGCCTTGCCGCTGGCAGATCCTCCGCCGCCCCATGCGGCCCAGAATGAAGTGTCCGTCAGTCCAAACTTGCGTCCGATCCAGTCGCTTACGCTCGATTTCACGCCGTCCGGCGCCGCCGACCTGACGGCCGGAGCAATGCTGCGGGCCAAAACCTTCGAAAACGAGCTATTGGCCATGCGTCACCCCTCGGATGCCGCGAAGCAGGTAGATCGCGACAACAAAAGTCACGACCGCCCCACTGATGAGGCACCAACCAGGGCCGGCCAGCAGGTATACACCGCCGGCGAGCATGGCAACGCCTGCCAGGAGCAAGAGCACCAGCAGAATGATTGCTGCCTTCATAGATTTATCCGATAACGATAGGGTTTGCGAAGAACCCGTCCAGGCTCTGAAGCCCTCGTGGCTCCGGGTTGAGCGCCAGAAGAAACACGGCATCAAAGAGCGCCATGAGCGGGTCGATTTTTGCGGTGCCGGAGACCTGCTTGTTGATGGCGAGCGCGTTGCCCTGCTGGACGGTCTTCGCATTGCCAACGCACCAAGCCATCAGCGGGCGTCCCCCGTGCAGCATTTCCCGCCCCGCGACCTTGCGCTCAGTTGTCTTGATCGCGCCGTTCAGGCGCCAGCCTTGCGAAATGGCGGTGATCTCTTCCAGTGTGAAATCCCGGCCGGGGCTGGTCAGCTCGTCCACGATGTCGCCGATTCCAGATCCGTCCACGCCGATGCACAGCTTTTCCGGAAGAAGACCGCGATCGCGCACGCGACAAACGATGTCAGCCACTTCGGCAACGTCGTCACCGGGCCGCTCGACAATCCGCAGGTCACCCTGTTTCTCGAAGTCCTGCAGCGCTGGCGCAATCTCGGCTCTGCGTTCGAGGACAATCTTGTGCGCCCAGGCGCGCCCCCAGTGCAGCCAGCGGCGCGTACCCATTTCGCGACCGACCAAGGCGAATCCCAGCAGATCGTCCAAGCCGCCGCCGTCGATGCCGACCACGACCACTTCACAGCGGTCGAGAAACTCATCCAGGTCTGCCAAGGCTGGATCACCTTGAGCCAGCCAAAAGTCGGCGCCGGCCCAGCGGTCTGATCGTAAGTTCAGCCCGATCTGCACATTCAGGTGCTTAGCCAGAAACTTCTGGCTGGACCCGTCGGTTTTGCCGAGGTTCTTCTTAAGTTCGTCTTGCAACCACTCGGCGCTGACAGAGCGACCAAGGTTCGGGTTGGTGATGTAGAAGTTCTCCGGTAGCTGGTATGCCTTCGCCGTTACCATTTCATCCGGGAATTCGTACAGAACCCCCAGCGTCTTCCGATCCTCGATCTTCCCGTCGCGAACATCGCGCCAGTAGTCGAGTTTCTCCTTGAACACCCCCGCAGGCGGATCATCGCTCTGCGTGGTCAGGTAGATCACCCATCCCTCATCGCGGGAGACCTGGCCGCCCAACGCCTCCATGAACATCGCCGCGGCATTCGCTCGCTTGCCGAACACCCACAGCTCGTCCACCAGCACGCGGCCGGACTTCTTGCCCGATACCGTGTCGGTGTCCGCAGCAACGACCTTCAGGCTGTTGCGCGTCACGCGGTGCGTAATGGTTCGGATGTGTTCCTGGATGTGGAACATATCCGACAGCTCTTCATCCGCGCGAATCATGCTCGCTGCGGGCTTAAAGCTGTTGTCGGCGACCTCTTTTGTCGGGGCCAGGATCAGGTGTTCCTCTTCCTCGCGCCAGCACATCACAAGAGCCGTCAGCATGATGCCGGCTGCAATGGTGGACTTCGTATTCTTTTTGCTGATGAGCAGTCCGTACTCGCGGATCAACTGCTTCCCCGTTGCCGCCTCATACCCGCCAAAGATGGCGCGCACAAAGGCAAACACCCATTCTTCGCTGCACTCGCCGAAAGTGGGTTTCCCGGGTAGGTCGACAACGCGCAACTGCTTAAAGATGTTCAGGGCGTATTCGGCCTGGTCTGCAAAGATCGGCGCCGGAATGATCGATCGGCGCTCGCGCAAGCGTGCTGCCCAATCCGGGCATGCGGTTGTCCAGGACATGGCTTAACCCTTCCCAACCACGCGCAAATGGGTGGGCGGTGGCGGCGGTGCAAATCGTCCGCCGCTTGCCGCCTTGTCCGCTGCTTGTTTCCTCGCGTCCTTTTTTCCTTGTTCCCCCATCTTTCCATGTACGTATGGAACCCACGCCTTTGCGGCCTCTACGCGCAGCTTCATGTCCTGCGCGGGATCGTTTGCGACTGCCTTGAGGAACTCCAGGGGATCGGAGTACAGCTTGCCCAGATCCGGGAGCGAAACCTCCTTTCCTGCGGCTGCGGCCTCGTCCTTCAGTTTGTTAACTTGGTTAACACGGCCCAGCGCTTCCTGGACGTCCTTGTCTTTCATCAGCCGGGACGCTGCAACGGCCGCCCCTTTTTCGCTGTAGCCCGCATGGATAGCGGCTTTAGCACCGGACAGGCCCGACTGCAACGCCTGCACAAAGCGGCGCTTTTTGTCGGTTAATGCCATTAACAATCTCGGTTAACAAATCCGGTTAAGGGGAAATTTTCTGCGCATGAGGGAACAGGTGGTTTCCGGAAGGCGATCGCGCCAGACTTTCGACCCGCCCCCCCAGCCTGACGCCCGCGCTGCCCCGCGCCGATGACCCAGAGACCCACGCACAGGCCCCACAGGACGCGACGGCGCAGCCGCTGACCCTTCGGCACAGCTTCGCGGCAGCGGCTACCTACGGCCTGCTGCTGACGTGTGCGGACAGGCCGCGCCTGAACCCCCGCTCGACCATGACCATGTTCGGCGGTACGCCGGTCAGGCGTGCCGCGACAAAGACCCAGGCCAGATACCAGCGGGCCCACCACGCGACGCGAATGGAAAGCTTGACAGTGATCTGTGCCATTTACGTCCGGTTCCTGTATCCCATGTCCTGCCGCGTCTTGACGTCGTGGCATCCGACCTTGCGACCGTGCGCATCTCGCGAGACGCACAGCACCTGCGAGTTCTCGTCGGTATCTGCGCCGTCATCGTTCAGGCTAACCTTGTGGTCCAGCTCGAAACCTTCGGGATACACGGTCAGCGCGCCGCAGTGGGCGCAATGTGGGTCAGCAGACCAGACACGCAACCGGCGTTCTTGCAGCTTGCGGCCCGTCATGCGCTTGGCGCTAGGCGTAGGCGCAGCGGCCAGCCTGGAACCGGCCATTGCAAGGCGCGGCTTGATTGTCGTGAGCTTCATGCCAATTCCCTATGTGATCTTTCCGGGTGCTATCTACTGCACACCGCCCGGCGGCGATGACCGAATCCCACACGCCATGCCCAGCGTGCGGCCCTCGATAGCGAGAGGGGAGTACGATAAGGGCCTGCGAAAACGGTTAAGACTCCCCGCCGCCCTTCAAACGCGTGATGCGGGTCATTTATCTGGTGAGTTGTAGAAGGGAGATCACCGCAATGCGTATCCTGATCGTGGACGACGCCACCGTATCTGCGGAGCTGACCGCCGAATGTTTGATGACGGAACCGGGTGTTTCGGTCCAGATTGCAGGCGACGGTGCAACTGCACTACGCACCATGGCCGAGTTCCAGCCCGACGCCGTTCTGCTCGATGTTGATCTGCCCGACGCGTCGGGTCTCGACCTTGCACCGCAGCTCAAGACAATGAACGAGGGCCGCGCCCCACGGATCATCATTTTCAGCGGCAGCGTGCGCAAATCTGCCCACCATTTTCTGCCGGACGGTGTTGACGCTTGGCTGACAAAACCCGCGCACCTGAGCACTCTACTCGAGTGCATTTTCAGAAAAGCGCGGTCTAAGAAGGATAAAGAGCGCGATTGACGGCGGGTTAATTTGTTTCAATTGAGACTTAGGTTATTAGCGGTAGCGCGCGTACTGTGAAGCGGTGGCATTTGCCACAACGACCCCCAGCACAAGCACAGTCCGATCACTATAAAAACTGCCGGACTCCCTCCGCTGCTGACACCCTGGAACCTGAATGCCTTTCCCCTTTATCAATCAACTCGTCACAAGTTTGCACCAAATAGCCGAGGGACGTTTTTCGCAGAAGGGCGCCGAACTACCGGTCCTAAAGCCATCCCGCACCGCTCAGTCCTTCGTATCGCCCGAGAATGCGACCATCGTGATTGAAGACCCTTGGACCCCAGACAACTATCACTATGCGGGTTAGTGCGCAGCTCAGCCAGTCGATGGCCACGGCGGAAGCGTACGAGGTGAGCACTACGGTTTGATCGGAGTCCGAGTCATGCCACTTGACCACACCAAAAGCACCACTGAGCTAGTCGCAGTGGACCCCAACGGGGTTACATACATAATCCAACGCCGCCACCGGGCAGCTCCCAACAACGATGGGGCCTGGGCGAATTACTACTACTGCTTGCGCGACGGTCAGCCCGTCACGTGGCTCGGTGACAATAATTACCGATTGCCCGACGGAACCGCCATCCTCGCGGTTGAATGCCGTCTGCCGGATCTCGCACCTTTAAATTGAAGCGCTTGGAGCCCAGAGCGGCTGAGGCTCGGGAGCCAGTAGCTCCCTGTGCTCACACGACGATGACGCCAGAAAGATGTGGAGTGGCCTACTGCTTTCGGCAGGCACACTACTTGCCCTTACCTCTGCCATCGTCCGCATCCGGGCGAAACCAGGGAGCAAGGGCATGAAGGAATCGTCAGAGGGCAAAATCTGCCGCGTAGTTCGTACTGATGTGGGCAGGCTTGCCGGCGCGCCGGGCGCCGTCGTAATGCGCGTCGAACACTTGCCCTTAGCGGATGTCCCGCCCGGCGGAAAACCGAACGTGACGGTTTTCATCTTGGACCAGGAACAAGCCTCGACACTGGACGAGCAGCTAATGGATTCCTTCGCTTTGACCGCCACACGCTCACAATAGCGCTTCTGGGCGCGGGCAACAAAAAACCCGCCGGCTTTCGCATGGCGGGTCTCGGTGTACGCACTTATCGAAAGTGACTAAACTGGGCGAACTTTAGCAGAGAAAATTCAACCCTGCAAGAGGTTCAGTCACACAGCCCCTTTGCCGACAGCAGGTCGGCTGCGTACTCCATCGCCAGCGCTTCAACACCCTTCTCCCCCGCGCCGCGCTCGCCCCCCTTCTGCTTGGTTGTCCGCGTGCCATAGAGCCACAGCTTGATCTTGCCGTTGTGGTTCGTGGCAGTTGCGGCGCTCACGTTTGCGCGTTCTGCCGCCTCCGTCAGCTTTATATCCTTGCCGAAATAGCGCGCGACGATGGCGTCTCGTAGGACTCTCGGCGTGGGGTGCGCCGACAGAGCATCGCACGCCGCGGCGTCGGAAATCTCGCGCACCGCTGCCAGCCAGTCATGCCGGTCTACGGTTCCTTGGCAGCACTTGCAGCGATCGGACCGGGGCGCGAAGCGCGCAACGAGAATTGCACGGTAGAGGCGGGGCAGCTTTTCCAGCGCGCGGAAGATATACGCCGCTTGCCCCGCGCCGTCGGTGCCGCCTAGCCCTTTACCGACCGGACCGCCCTGCGTCTCAGCCATACGCGCCATCATGGGTTTGTCGTACACCTGATCCGTATGGTTGTAGGCGAACGTCAGCGCCGCGTGGGCCGTTTTGAAAAGTCGGCTCTGCTGCTCTTCATAGGTCGCAGTCGAGGGGACGCGAGAAAGGGTCAAGGTAGTCATCAGATAATCCCCGGGGAATAAGTCACTTTCGCGGGCAGCATTTCCCGCATCCATTGCATAGCTGCGTCCCATCCCAGGGTGACGGTGTGCCGCCCCCGGACGGGAAAAATCTTGGGGTTCACGTCGTGCGCGTCGACCATCACCATTTCGCCGCGCGCCCCCGTCTGCCTGTAGATCAGTACCGGCACGCCAGCCAGCCCCGCCTGTTCCACGGCCTGGCGCCACCAAGCGGACAGGCACAGCACATTCGCGTGCTTGCATTCGATGCTGATCCCGGCAAAGGCTGGCTCATCGGCCACCACGTCACTGTCACCAGCTTGGTTGCGCACGCGACGGCGCCAGGTCGTTCCGGTCGCGTCGGTCAGCAGGTTGGCAACCTTGCGCTCAAAGGCCGCGCCCTTGTTCCGTTGCATCGCACTCATGCCGCGCCCCCGGCGTCGATCGGCGCGCCCACTGCGGCCTGTGCCATGCCCAGCACCGCCAGGGATGGCACCCGCCCGCCCTTCCGCTGTGCTTCGGCCAGGATGCGCTTTGCCCAGCGGCGGGGATCGCGACCAGAATCGTTCAGGATTGCGCTCGCGCCCATTGCCTTCAGGGCCTTCGCTGCCTCTTCGGGCGTGGCGTGCGTGGCGCCCGGAGCAGGCAACGCGACGGCCGGCGCGGGGATGGCAGCCCAATCGCTGCGGCTCAGTTCCTCCGAAAGCGCCCGCTCCCAGCGGGACTGCATGACCGAGTAACCGCAGTTCAGCAGGTCATGCGAACCGACACGCACAGCGGCCCAGTAAACCGCCGGATGGGTCCATTGCCCCGTTTCGCCACGGCGGCGCGCGGTCATCCCTGCAACGGCGTCGTGAAAGGCGTTCTCCGGGATCAGCCCCGGCCGGCACGCGCGGATGAATTCACCAACGGCGGGCGGCCAGTCGGGGAACATGCGGCGGCACGTGCGCAGCCCTTCGGCCACTTCCTGCGGCGTGACGCGGTCTTCGTCCAGTGCCTCGGCCCACGCAGTCTTCCAGTTTTCGAAGCTCTGCATGTCGGGGAAGTCCTTCAGCCAGCGCCCCCCGTACGTGCCAGAGAGGCGATTCCACAGGTGGTCGATCAGCGAAATGCCTTCCAGCTTCGCCAGCGGCACGGCCCAGCCGGTTCGCTCACTCGTCGATTGTGCGACCGTCGTCATAGTCGGCGCCTCCATGGGTGCGATTGCGGTTTACGTAGTCGGTCGGGTTGAACTTGCCGGGACGCTGCGCGCCCCCAGCTGCGGTGCCACTCGGGGCGAACAGGCCTTGCCAGCTTTTGCCGATGGCGTGTTCGATGACAGCCTCCGGCTTGTGGCCCTGCTCGCGGAAGTTCGCCAAGTCCCTGACCTGCTGCCGGGCGGCTTCCTCGGTCAACGGCTTGCGGAGTTGCACACGGTGCCGCACCCAGCGCCCCCACAGTTCCGCATCCAGCCACACCGGAAGTTCCACGGTCAGCGGGTCGAACCCCCGCGATCGCTTGCGCGCGCCTTTGGGTTTATTGATGGTTCCTTGATGGTTCAATGACGGTTCGGGTGCAGCAGGTTCACCCCGTGACGTCGTCAGATTCACCCCGTCATGTCGTGAGCTGCACCCCGTTGCGTCGTCAGATTCACCCCGTTCGTTACGGGGTGCAGGAGGTTCGCCCCGTCGTTGATCGGCGGAATGTTCCACGCGGGGTGAAGCAGGTGCGCCCCGTGACAGATCCATGTCGTAGCAAACCGGCCGTTGATCCGCGCGTCGGATGTAGGCCGCCACCAGGTCCTGATTGCCGCGCTGGATGATCTGCAAGGCCTCCAGCTCACGCAGCTTGTTCTGCACCGTGCGGCTCGACAGCCCGGTATCCTCGGCCAGCGTCGCCACAGAGGGAAATGCGCCCTCACCCTTCGGCCCGGCGTAGTTCGCCAGGCACAGCAATACGTGGCGCGCCGTGGGATCTTTCACGATCCTCTGCGCAAGCGCCCATGTCATGCCCTGAACGCTCATGACTGTTCTCCATACGAAAGTTGATACCCGCGCTCTGCCTCTTCGGGCCACTTGCCCATAGCGATGATTCGCAAGCGCGTAAGGCGCAAGCCGGGAATGAAATAGGTGAGCTTCTGGGCCAGCGGTGCTGGCGATTGGTCTATGAACCAGTGGCAAGGGCCGCAGCCGAACGCAATGGCCCAGTCGTGCGCCTTGATGCCCTTCCCCTTGCCGTCGCGCAGCAGGTTGGAATGGCAAGCCACAGTGGTATCGGTGTCGCCCTGGCAGTACCTGGGCACGCGCAGCAAGCATTCCTCGCCCTTGGCAAGGTCCAGCAGCGCCTGATTGCGGTAGACGGTCTTGGGCGGCTTCTTGCCCTTCTTGCGCGCCTTCATGGCGGCACGTGGCGGCGCCATCGGCGTTGCGCGCATCATCGGCGCTCCACGTTTCAGCGGCGTCTTCTGCTTGAGGGGTGATCTGCGCATCAGCGACATGCCGCCCCCGTCTGCTTCTTGACCCGCCACCAGGCCGGAAACTTCCATCCGTTCATGTGGCGCTTGACCAACCCGGCCCGCGCGGCGTCGAACAGGAACGAATCCACGGCGCAAGCAGCGGCCTCGGCCCTCGTCGTGCTGGACCAGGGATCGACGGCTTTCATGGCGGGCCGCACGATGCCGCGCAGCGCTTCCAGATCCACCCGGCCGCGCGTGTCGATGATGGCTTGTTTGACCTGTTCCACCGCCTCGGGCGGGACGCGGTAGCCGCGGAACATATGCAGGCAGTCAGCCATAGATGCCGCTCCACTTCACGAACGGCTTGCGCACCGCCTCATGGAACACACTGGCCGCCTGGGCGTTGTGGTCCAACTGGGCGCGGCTGGTGATCCCGCAGATGTCGCGGACGTACTGCGCCGCATGCTGGCTCGCCGACACGCCATCAGGGGCGGCGCCGATGCGGGACACAACCCACCGCTGGAACTTCGCGCCGTTGCACATCATTGCGGCCGCGCGCGACAGCGCCGCCCCCTTGCGCTCCGTGGACGGCACACGAGGCCGCACGGGTACACCGGATGTTCCTCGCTGCATCATTGCTCGGCCATCCCGCTAAGGCGGCGCGCCACGCCTGCGACCGCTTCCATCAGGGCGCGGCCGGCAGCATCCACGCGCTGCATTTCCTGCTCGTCAACGCCGCCATCAGCGAGGGCGTCATACACCTC
Source organism: Achromobacter sp. UBA5777 (assembly GCF_002418565.1). NCBI lineage: Bacteria > Pseudomonadati > Pseudomonadota > Betaproteobacteria > Burkholderiales > Alcaligenaceae > Achromobacter > Achromobacter sp. UBA5777. The sequence goes on from NZ_DIEJ01000255.1 coordinate 46,709, forward strand.
ATGACCGAACTTGCCATGCGCAATCATCAGCGCCGCGACCTGCTCCAGCACCGACATGTCGCTCTCGCCGCAAGACTCGGGCGCCTTGACCAGCAGATAGCCGTTGCCATGTGCGAAGGCCGCCAGGATGCGCACATCCCCCGTCATTCGCACAATGCGGTCGGCCTCGGCCAGCGTCAGGTGATGCGTGGTGTTGTTGGGGTTGACCTTGTTGCGCAGCACGGCAGGCGACATGCCGATGACCGCCCCCAGCGCCTCGCTGCCGCCCTTGTAGTCATGCACCGTCAAATCGGCCGCAGTGGTGATGTTCATATGTGAATTTCCTGAACGTATCTATTGCTGAGCAGCGGCCTTACGATGCGCTGCATGGAGAAACGAAATGCGCCCTACACGTCCAGCGGCCCAACCTGGATCCGATCGTCAGCTTCGGCTAGCTCGGCTTGATCGGGTGTGTCGGAGGGCGCTGGCTCCGCCGGTACGTTGAAGAACCACGCCGCCTCCTCCGCCGTGGGGCGGCGGGCCGCAAGGCGGGCTCCAAAAGTCATTGGAATTACGCTAGGCATGGGAGATCTCCCTGAGGGGCGGCGGCGAGAAGAGATCAGGCCGAAGCGCGCGAAGGTATTGCCTGCGGGCTTTCGGGATGCCCACTTTCCGCCACTGAGATACCGCCTGCGGCTCGCATTCACACACCTTCGCTAAGGCGACGGTTCCACCAAAGGCGTCAATAATTCTGTTGTCTGGGTGTCGATGGTCCATAAGGCGTATGGAACCATACTTACATCTGTTAAGGCAAGCATTCTTACACGCAAGTATGGAAGAATCCTTACATGAACACTTTCGGTGATCGGCTCAAATTCGCCTTGAAACTGCGTGGAGTAACCGCAGCCGCGTTGGCTCGCCACCTCGGCGTGGCGCCGCAGGCGATCTACCAGGTGCAGTCAGGAAAGTCAGGCGCGATGAACGCTTCGAACGCGGCCGCTGCCGCGGAATTCTTGCGCGTGCCTATTCGTTGGTTGACTGACGGGGAGGGGCCGGCCCCATCGGACGCTGCGTCGACGCCCCCCCACGTGCCAGCACCGGAAAGCGTGCAACAAAAGCCCTTTGACGCGAACGTCGTGCCCGCCCCTATTGGAAGCCGACGGATCCCATTGCTGAATTACGTGCAGGCTGGCGAGCTGACAGAAATCGGAGCGTCATTCTCTGGCGAAGCGATGGAGTACCTTTTGACCGACTTGCGCCTGTCGGACCATTCGTTTGCTCTTGAGATCCAGGGCGACTCAATGTCGCCGGAATTCCGCCCCGGTGACCGAATCATCGTAGACCGCGAAATCTGCCCTCGGCCAGGGGATTTTGTCGTCGCGCGCAATGGCGGGTTTGAGGCGACCTTCAAAAAGTATCGCCCCCGCGGCATAAGCCCAACGGGGGGCGATGTGTTCGAACTAGTCCCATTGAACGACGACTACCCTACCCTTTATAGCGATCGGCAGCCGCTCATTGTCATCGGGACCATGGTAGAACACCGGAAGTACTATCGCCGGTGAACGAGGAGCCGTGCGAATTAGAGTTCTGAACCGCAAAGCTGGAAGACCCTTTTCATGGCTTTATCTGCTCCGGTGATGGGTATCTCGGATTCAGTCACTGCGAACTCATAGCTGTACTGCTGGATCAGAAGACGCTCCCCTCCGACAAGGCTCCGCGCGAAAGCCTGCGCCTTGGCCTCGTCAAACTCCACAGCTCCATTCTTCACATACTCCCACTTGGCGTCTTGCTTCGGGTGCTTGTCCAGCCTATACACGAAGGGGCGTGTACGACCGCGCGTCTCCCCTTGGAAAGGGCCGTGAAACTGGATATAGACTCCGTGTCCAGCTTCGTCGCACTTCACAATCACGTACACGGGGCGCCCGTCGAGGCTTTTCGCGGCAGCAATCCCCCTCTTCGTGTCATCCATCTTGTTGACCATTTCGGTCACTTCCCACGCGCCGAACTTCTCTTTCACCTCGGCCCCATTTACTACGAACCCGATGCACAGGGCGCCGACGCCGGCGAGCACTTTAGCCTTCACTTCATCCTCCTTCATCTAAATATCTGGTACGACCTTGTAACAGATCGGAAGTCGGCTTTCAAAAGCGCTTGAGCTATCCGGAGCAGAAAACGCGCGCTCCGTCATGAAAGAATACTTGACACTCTCCCGGCTGAATGTAATCATGCTTCCATATCGCTCTTTAACAACCGAGGCCGCCCGCCCCCGAGAGGGAGGACGGACGAAACAGGACAACCAACTAGGCGCCAGCGCGCCCCCGGTCCCTGTGTGCTTGGGCTTCCGCGCCCCAGCAACGCCCAGCCGGGCGTGGCGACGATAACCCCGGCATGAATTCCGATTCCGCTGAAAAGCGGGTTTCGGCCAGCGCTGCGAGTCAGCGCTTACCGAAGCACTCCCCCATCCAGCGCATGCCCGCGCAAAGGAATCCCATGGAACTGAAAGTCAGTATCGACCTGGAAGCAGTTGTCGCCCAGGCAGTCGCTCCTGAAAAGCTCCAGCCCATTCTGGACAAGCACATCACCGAAGCAATCACCAGCGCCATCAGAGACGCAACAGGCTATCGCAGCAAGTTCAGAGAGGCCGTTGAAGCGCAGTTGGTCGAGGCGATGCCTCACGGGCTCCGTCTCGATGACGTGGCGAAGTTCCAGCATGTGCTGAACGCGGCGCTGCAATCTGCTGTACACGGGCAAAACTCAGAAGCTGTGTGCGCAGCCCTCGCCGAAGCAGCGAAAGCCGCCCTTCCGGAAGTGCCTCCCGTCGTCAAGATGTCGGAACTGATGACCGCCGCACGCGAAGGCATGCTGTATTCCGATGAGCGGAAGGCCTTTTACGCCCATTTCGAACAATCAAGTTCCGGTGGCGGCTGGCTGTACCTGGACGAAAACGAAAAGCCCGGCAAGGGCTACGGCCTTGACGGTGGGAAGTACAGCGCGAAGTACCACCTCGCGTTTCAAAAGGACGGCAGCGTCTATGCCTTGCGACTCGGCGAGCAACAGATCACACCAGCGAGCCGGCCGGACGTCATCAGCTATTTCGACGCAATGCTCATGTCGATGTACGTCGGCCGCACCCGCCTGGAACTGGACATGTCCCCCGATGATGTGGAGTCGGCAGCTTCCGAGCAGTACGACGACTGATCCCGAACCCGAGGAAACGACCATGATCGACCTGAAGCCCTTCTGCGGGCGCGACGATCCCCGCGAGTTCTTGAATCATCCGTGGCAGGAAGATGGCGCGACGTATGCGTCCAATGGCCATATCGGGATTCAAGTTGACGTAGTTCAGCCCGATGCCCCCGCAGTCAGCGCGACGATGGCGGGCCGGATTCAAAAGCTGCTCGCGGAAGCCCGCGCCAACACCATCCCGCTCGATATCAAATTCCCCGACGTAGCGCCGAAACCTTGCCCGCGCTGTGAGGGCAGAGGATTCGTGATTGCAGTCGAATGCGATGAGTGCGAGGGCGATGGATGGTTTGAGCATGGGTCGCACAACTACGACTGCAAGGAGTGCAACGCCTCGGGTGAGATTGTGCAGCCTGCGGGCCGGGCCGATCCGAAGGCCGAAGAATGCTGGTCCTGCGACGGGAACGGCACCGTCAGCACCCATGTGCATCTACACGCGAACGGGATCACGTACGGCTTTCAAGAGAAGTACCTGCGCCGAATCGCGACGTTGCCCGCCGTTCGCTTGTTCGTAAGCTCCGACAACTCGGCAGCCGCCCGGTTTGACTTTGAGGGCGGCAGCGGCGTGCTAATGCCGGTTCGGGTCTGACAGCTCCGGCTCATGCCCCGCGTGCGGGGTATCGGCAGGCGCTGTTGCCTGGACACCATGGAGGCACCATGTTCGGCGGTAACGATCCCGAAAACACCATCTTCAATCCGAAGCGCAGGCGAGGCCTCGGCCCCGGCTAGACCGCATCGCGTCAATCCCTGAGTTCACGGGCGCAGAGAGCCGGGCGATATCGGCGTGGGTCAAAAGTTGCCCAATGGCTGGAGGAGCACCCACCATCTTTACGCCAGGAGACGGCGCCAAAAGTACAAGCGGCAGTACCTAACCTGCGCCGGGTAAGAGCGCAGGACCATCAAGCAAGACGCCCGACGGCGCCAAACGGTCTTGGAAAGGGTTCATGCCCCCGACCCAGTTTGCGGGCGTCTCCCTTGATGGTGAATGCCATCAACCACCCCACACCCAATCCACGGAGCAATGCCATGCTCGAAGCACTCGTACGCTTCATCGAAGAACTGATCGACGTCTTCAATTTTGGTAGTTCGATCAACAAGTAGTTCTGGGTCGGCCAAAGTCAAAGGGCCGAATCCCTTGTTTCAAAGGATTCGGCCCCACTTGCTAGGTGCCAGCACGCTTGCCTTAGGGCAAGCCAGCCAGTTCTTAAATCGGTTTGATCATTGTCGCCTGAGGACCTTTCTGTCCTTGGCCGGCGACGAACGACACACGCTGGTTCTCTTCGAGAGATTTGTGCCCGCTGCCCTGAATCTCAGAGTAGTGAGCGAAGAGGTCCTTTCCGCCCAGCTCCGGCATGATAAAGCCGAAGCCCTTGTCGTTGTTGAACCACTTCACAATACCAGTTTCAATCTTCAATGTAAGTCCTAGATTTTCCAGGGAAAAGTATCCCTGCACCCACTATGGGTGATTGACGGCCACAAAGATATCGCCGTTTCAAAATGACACATACGCGGACGGGGGCATGGATAGCGATTCGCCCCCCCCGCGCGCCTACTGTCCCGCGCACACAGCTGACCACCGCGCAACTCTGCGCAGACCCCCATGACCATGACTGAAACCCTCGCCTGGGGCCTGGGCCTGCTCGCGTTCGCGCGGCTGGTACTGGCGCCCCTCGGCGACTACCTCTCCCGCCGCTATGTCGCGGCAGACCCCTGGAACCCGACATGAACACCATCAGCGCAAGCGCGCCGCCGGTGCGCCACCGTCACCCCATCACGATCAAGCAGGCGGCCCGCAAGCTGGGCGCCCTGATCGCTCCCCGCGACCACGCCGGCAAGGGCAACTGGAACGACGACGCGGATATCCCGCTGTGGGCATGGCCCGCCAGCCTGGCGCTGGCCGCGTTCTTTTTCTTCTTCCCGCAGATCCTGGGCTGGCTGCTGCGGAGCTTCCTATGAACGGCATCCAGTTCATCGTTCGGGACAGCAGCGGCTGGACGCCGCAAATCGCGCCCCCGCAGAGTCGCCTCGTATGGAAAGACCCCACGCCCAAACCGCTATCTCGTCGGGAAGTGGCGTTCATCCGCAAGGCGCAAGGCTCGCTGCCAAGCAGCGACCTGGCGGCATGCTTCGGCGTCAGCACCCAGGCCATCCGAAACATCTGGAAGCGCCGCACCCACACCGGCAAACGGCCCGGCCCTCCGAAAAAGAAAGCCAGCGCGCCAGCAACACGCCTCAAACCCAGCAAAGGAGTTAATCACCCATGTGGTTCAGAAATCTGAAGGTCTACCGGTTGTCCGCCCCTCTCGCGGACTACGCGGAAATGCTGCAGGCGGGCCTGAAGCGCCACGCGTTCGAGTCCGGCAACAACCTTGAAATGCAGTCCATCGGATGGATAGCGCCACGCGAAGGCGGCGAACTTGCCCATCCCGTGGCAGGCCGATTCCTGCTCAGCCTGCGCGCTGAGAAGAAGCTGTTGCCCGGCACCGTGATCAACCAAGTAGCCAAGGCCCGCGCCCAGGAAATCGAAGAGCAGCAAGGCTACAAGCCGGGCCGCAAGCAGATGAAGGAAATCAAGGAACGCGCCATGGATGAACTCCTGCCGCGCGCCTTCAGCATCTACCGTGATACCCGCGTGTGGATCGATCCGGTGGGCCGCTGGCTGGTGATCGACACCGCCTCATCGGCCAAGGCAGACGAAGTGATCGGCCTGCTGGCGAAGACGGTCGATCCCTTCCCGCTGGAAAACCTGTACGTCGCGCAGTCGCCCGCCTCCGCCATGACGGGTTGGCTGGCCGAGGACGAAGCGCCCAGCAACTTCACCATCGACCAGGACACCGAGCTGCGCTCGTCCGGGCTGAGCGGCGCGGCCGTCCGCTACGTCAAGCATTCGATTGACGCTGACGACGTGCGCCGGCACATCCAGTCCGGCAAGCAATGCACCCGCCTCGCCATGACCTGGGCCGACCGCATTTCGTTCGTTCTGACCGAAAGCCTCGATATCCGCCGTGTCTCGCCACTGGACGTGCTGAAGGAAGGCGCGGACTACTCGCAGAACGATGACGAGAAGTTCGACTCGGACATGGTTCTCATGACGGGCGAACTCGCCAAAATGCTTGCCGAGCTGGTGGAAGCGCTCGGCGGCGAGAAGAAATTCTGATTCCTGGAGACCCCATGACCGAATCCACCGCCCCCGTTTCCTTCCGGCAGAAAATCCTCTCCAAGGAAATCAAGCGCGCCCACGCCATGCAAGCCCGCTATGAGGATCTGCACGTCGAACCCGGCTTCAACCTGCGCACCCCTCTCGATCTGCTGGATGGAGAGGAACGCGAGCGCGCTGAGGCCGACGACGAAGCCCTGTATCAGCACATAATGGCGGGCGGCAAGATTCCGCCGCTCGAAGTCCGCCCCCGGCCCGAGGGTGGCGTGTGGCTGGTGGACGGCCACCGCCGCCATGCGCAGATCGGCCGCGCGATTGCCGCCGGCGCACCGCTGCAGGATGAGGACGGCGTCGTCTGGATCGACGTCACGGCCTTCGTCGGCAACGATGCCGACCGCACCGCCCGCGTCATCAGCAGCGCGCAGGGCCGGCACCTGACACCGCTGGAAACCGCCTTCGGCTACGCCAAGCTGGCCGGGTTCAAGTGGGATAACGAGCGCATCAGCCGCCTGGAACAGGTATCGCCCCAATGGGTCGCCAAGATAATCGCGCTGGCCCACGCCAACAGCGATGTTCATGCCCTCGTGCGGTCCGGCGCGGTCAAGGCGTCCACCGCCATCGAGGCCGTTGCGAAGCATGGAGAGGGTGCCGGCGCATTCCTGCAAGGCGAGTTTGAAAAGGCCAAGGCGTCCGGCAAATCCCGGGTGACGCCCAGCACCATCCACGGCCGCGCCCTGCCCCGCAAGGTCGTATCCCCACTCATCAGCGGTGTGGACACGTTCATGCAGGGCCTGGACGCCAACCAACGCGCGACCCTCTTGGACATTCAGGAAGGCCGCGTAGCCGCCGAAACCATCACCATCCCCGCCGCCGCCCTGCTCGATCTGTTCCAGGCCCACGGTGCCGTTGAAACCGTCCGCGCCAAGCAGGCGGAAAAGCAACGCCGTCAGGCCGAGGCCGCGGCAACAGCCAACCAGGCCGAAATCCCCACCGCAGAGGATGCCCACGCATGAACGCCCCCCAAAACCTCGATGAACTGGACGACGTTGACCTGGCCGCGCTGTCCACCCGTGTTCTGCACGACATGGTCGCAAAGATGACCCCGGAAGAGCGCCAGCGTTATCGCGACGCCCTCGACGCCGCAGACGCTCCTCTCCGCAATCTCTTGGGCGCCGCCCTAGGTGTGCCCGAGACCGCGCCAGCCGCCCCCGGCCAGAAGTGCGCTATCTGCCGCGGCGCGTTCTCCGGAATGTCCTGGGACACGCTCTGCCCTTCCTGCTGGGAAGAAAAGGTCAGGAACGAAACCGCCGTCCGCCGCGCGCAGACTTCTGGCGCCGGACTTGCGCCCACCGACCGCAATGAAGCGTTTGAAGCCGTGCGGAAGAAGCTGTGCGCCCTGCCCCGGTACAGCTTCTTGATCGGTCCGCACGGCGGCGTAAAGAGATACGAGAACTGTCCGGGCGATTGGATTGAATTCGACGCTGCGCACGAACTGTTCGATCCCGAAGCAGTCGACGCCGCCATTTCGTCCTCGCGGCAGGGAGACGCAGCGTGAGCATCTTCTATGCGCGTGTCTGGCCGAATGCTGCCCTGGATAGCCGAAATATGGCCCCGGACTTTGTTCAACGGTCATCTGCCGATGATATTGACGAGGAAGAAGCGGAAGCCTGCGCCGAAGACTACTTTCGCAACCATGACGGCTTTGAGGCCAACTGGCCTTTGACTTTCGCTCTTTTCGACGGCATCGCTGGTCGAGAGATTGGACGATGGGAAGTTGCTCTCGAGTACGAGCCTTCGTTTACCGCCGCCCAGGTCCCGCAGAGCAAAGGGGGTGCGGCATGACAAACGGCCTCGATGTCCTCAACGAGTTCACGAAGGAAGAAATCATCGCCTTCGTGCGTGAAAAGGGGTTCTTCCTGCGCATCAGTCGCAGAGATCTGCTTTACATCCGCTGGAAGACTGCTAGCGAGAAGCTGATGGCCGACGTTGACGCGGAGCTTGCCCGTTGGAATGCGGAAAAGCCCGATTTCAAAAAGCGGGATGCCTTGGCTATCCAATGCAATGCCAGCAAAGACATCCACGAAAGGCTTCGTCTACTGCGCGAGATCGAACCATACGACAGGGCTCTGCAAGATCACATTTCGCGCACGCGGAAGCTGGACGCCCGGCAGAAGACCGTTGACCGCATGTATCGCGACATCGAAAGGGAGGCAGCATGACCAACCAGAACAACGCCGCCCAGTCGGCAATGCAGGAAACCGTGCTCACGGACCTGGAAATTCAAGAGGCCCTGGGCGCCATCTTCGTGGCCTCGCACCCCTATGGCCGCCGCGACGTACTGAGCCAGTGGGAATGGGAAAAAGCGGCAGCGCGCGCCATCGAATCCGCCCTGCTGTCCAAGCTGCGCGCCACTGTAGCCGATGAGCGGGACGAGCCGACCGCGCCGGACGATGACGCGATAGCGGAATGCTGGGTCAGCGCCAGCGATATCGACGGCATCGAATACGACGGTCCATCGTTTGAACGCGGCTATCGCCCCGCCCTGACAAGCGCCCCTGTAGCTGGGGAGGCGGTCTACACGCTTAGGGTTAGGGGGGCTATCCAAGCCTGGACGCCGACCACCGCCGCATTCTCCATTCCGGACGGCGAGCATCAGCTTTTCCTCAGTCCCGCCGCGCCCCCGGCCAGTCAGGCGGTGCGCATCCTGTTTCCCACGCACCTGCGCAAGATGTGGTCGGGCGGCGAGGTGCAAGCCTGGCTGGACGACCATCAGGGCGTGACCGCCCCCGAGCCCAGCGCCAAGGGCAGCTTGGACCGCTACCGGAAGTGGCAAGCGGAACAGGCCAGCGAGGCGCAATGCTCCTGCCCCAGCGGCGACGGCTCCCTGCGTTGGCCGTGCGCCAAGCATCGAACGCACTCCGAAAATGACTCATAAAAGATGCCGGAGCGACTTTTATGCTTCATAAGTTGTGCAATTGGATCAATTCAAGCGGACCGGCGACGGCGCTTGTTGGAGTGTGATTTATGACACCGATGGTGCACATCGAACCCGTATACGTCGACCTAGCTACTGCGGCCATGATTACTACGTTGGCAGAATCGACTATTCAGGCCATGGTCACTCGCGAAGAGTTTCCCGCGCCGCGCGAGCTCTCCGGGCGGCGCGTCGGGTATCTCTACGCAGAAATCTTGGAATGGGCAAAGAGCCGGCCGCGTTCCACAATGCTGCCACCTGCCAATACCGGCGCTCGGAAGCCGCGAGCCGGTCGGCCCGACAGCGCAGGCGTCTAACCGTGAGTCCGGGCCAACTCTTCCAAGTATTCCGACAGGCGCTGAAGCCAAATTCGGCGCTCCTTGTCGTAAGAGTGCCGGTTGTAGACTCCCTCCACGCCGGGCAGCATGTGCCCGAGAATGACCTCACCCACCTCCCGCGGACAACCGAGCGACGCCAAGAACGTGCGCGACGTGCGTCGCAAGTCATGAGGCGCCCAGTGGGTCACCTTCAAACGCGCTCTCACTCGCTGGGGCGTGGTTTCACTGTAGGGCTGATGGTAGTAGACGCGCGTCTGGACCGACTTTTGCTCCCAGTGGCCTGACTTGCCATATGAGGGAAACAAATACCCGGCCGGATAGACATCCAAACGGCGCCGCACTATTTGCTCGGCACGGCCAACCAACGGCACCCGAAAATCCGTCGCCTCAGCTCGCTTCACGTTCTTCGTCTTTTCCTTCGGTACGGTCCACCACAACCCATCAGCCTCTTCCGAGACTTCCTCAGCCTCAATTGATCCGATCTCGGCACCTCTGGCGCAAGTCCAGAGATACATCGTCAAGAAGTCATCCACGTCACGGGAAAAATTGGCGAGCCAAGGTATCAGCTCCCCCGCTTCCTTCGGTGACAGGACCCGCTTCTTGACGCCCCCCTTCTTGCCGTTGATCGCCTTCCCTTTCGATTTCAGCTTCCCGCGCAGAATTGCGCGCCACCAATTCGGCACGTTCTCCGCCAGCTTCCCTGCGTCATGACAATAGTCCCACGCCGCCCCCAGTTCACGGCGCAGGATCTGCGCTTGCACGGGGATGTGGGCGAACGATTCGATGAGCGCAAACGCATCCGCACGAGTTACCGTCTCTGCGGGCTTGCTCGCAAGGTCCCCCAGCATGGTTCGAAACGTGCGCTCGATTTCGATCTGGCCCTTCTCAGCCCGATGTTGCTTGATGTGGCCGGCGACGTAGATGTCGCAGGCGTCCGCTACCGTCAAAACGCCTTTAGCCTTCTCTTTGGCTGCAGCAGCGGCAACCTTCACCGCCTGGCGCTCTCGCTTGGCCTCCACTGCCACGTCTATCCCCGCGTCGCGTTTTTGCCGGAGGACTTCCCATTCCACGACCGCAGCAGCGATCGACATGGCTGGCCAGCGCCCCAACTTCTTCTGACGCATATTGCCGCTCACCGGGCTCTTGTACCGGTAGATCCATGTTCGTGCGGTGGCGGTTGCTTCAAGCCGCAACCCGGGATAGCCATCAATGGTAAGGTGTCGGCCTGGCTCAAGCAGCTTAGCGGCGCGCGCGTCGAATTGCATGAAGGGAAGGATCCTCTGGCGTAGGTTTTTCGAGAATCCTAAACGAAGCGGCGTAACTTCTCAATTCGACCCCGCCAAAAGCTACGCCAAACCGCCAAGTGTCGGCGGATTTCGATGGGCGTAGTTGGGCCATAAAACGATGACAACTTTCCCGACGCTCCCTCAATAAATGCAAGAAACTCAAGGCACAACGCCGAAATCTCGGGCCAAAACGGACGAGGACCTGTCAAGCCACACCCCTATGATGCAACAGTACCTGCGCCTCAAAGCCGAGGCCGGGCCGTTGCTGCTGTTCTATCGCATGGGCGACTTCTATGAAATGTTCTACGAAGACGCCGAGCGCGGCGCGCGGTTGCTCAATCTGACCCTGACCAAGCGGGGCTCGTCCAACGGCGTGCCCATTCCCATGGCCGGGCTGCCCGTGCATGCCATGGAGCAATACCTGGCGCGGCTCGTCGCGATGGGCGAGTCCATCGCCATCTGCGAACAGATCGGCGATCCCGCCGCCTCGAAGGGCCCGGTCGAGCGCCGTATCGTGCGCATCGTGACGCCCGGCACGTTGACCGATGACGCCCTGCTCCCCGCCAAGGCGGACCGCGCGCTGGCTGCCATTTTCGTCAGCGGCAGCGCGCGCGCGCCGCGTGCCGGGCTGGCCTGGCTGAATCTGGCCAGTGGCGAGTTCCGGGTGACCGAATGCGCGCCGGCTCAACTGGAATCCGAACTGCACCGCATCGCGCCGGCGGAGATCGTTTGCGCCGACAGCGCGGAGTTCGATTTTCCGTTCGAAGGCGCACGTTCCCGCGTGCCGGACTGGCACTTCGAAAGCGACGGCGCCCGTGCGCATCTGCTGGCGCATTTCAAGACCGACACGTTGGCAGGCTTTGATATTGAAGACATGCCGGCCGGCATCTGCGCGGCCGGCGCCCTGCTGCGTTATGCGGCGCGCACGCAGTCGCAGGCGCTGGCGCACGTGCAGAGCCTGTCCGCGGAGCGGCCCGGGCAGTTCGTGTTGCTGGACCCCGTCACGCGCCGCAACCTGGAGCTGACGCAGACGCTGTCGGGCGAAGACTCGCCCACGCTGTTCTCGCTGCTGGACGGTTGCCGCACGCCGATGGGCAGCCGTCTCTTGCGCCGCTGGCTGCATCACCCCTTGCGCGAGAACGAGCAGGCGCTGGCGCGGCAGCAGGCCATTTCTGCGCTGCTGGCCGGCCGTATGGACGTCGAGCAGACGTTCGGTTCGGCGGGACTGCTGGAAGCCCTGCGCGCCTCCTTGAACGCCTTTCCCGATATCGAGCGCATCGCGGCGCGACTGGCGCTGCGGTCCGTGCGCCCGCGCGAACTCGCCAGCTTGCGTGACGCTTTGCAGGCCCTGCCCGCGCTGGCCGATCTGGTCGAGCCCATGTCGGCCTCGCCGCGCATCGGCGAACTGATCTCACACCTGTCGGTGGATCCCGCCCTGGCCGCGCTGCTGGTGCGGGCCATTGCCCCCGAGCCGGCCGTGGCGATCCGCGATGGCGGCGTGCTGGCTGCCGGCTTTGACGCGGAACTGGACGAATTGCGCGGTCTGGCCGCCGATGGCGGCGACTTCCTGGTCCAGCTCGAAGCCCGCGAGCGTGAGCGCACCGGCATCAGCAATCTGCGCGTGGAGTTCAACCGCGTGCACGGCTTCTATATCGAGGTCACCAAGGGCCAGACGGCCAAGGTGCCGGAAGACTACCGCCGCCGCCAGACGCTCAAGAACGCCGAACGCTACATCACGCCCGAGCTCAAGACCTGGGAAGACAAGGTGTTGTCGGCGCAGGACCGCTCGCTGGCCCGCGAAAAATGGCTGTTCGAGCAATTGCTCGACGTGCTGGCCGAACATGTGCGCCCGCTGTCCGATTGCGCGGCGGCGCTGGCGGAACTGGACACGCTGGCCGCTCTGGCCGAGCATGCGCAGCGTCACGACTGGGTCGCGCCCGAGCTGTCCGAGCAAGCCGACATCGACATCGACGCCGGCCGCCACCCGGTGGTGGAGCGCGCCATCGAACGCTTCACGCCGAACGGCTGCCGCCTGGATCCGGCGCGGCGCATGCTGCTGATCACTGGTCCGAACATGGGCGGTAAGTCGACGTACATGCGGCAGGTGGCGTTGATCGTGCTGCTGGCGCGCATTGGCAGCTTCGTGCCCGCGTCGCGCGCCCGGATCGGCAAGATCGACCGCATCTTTACCCGCATCGGCGCGGCTGACGATCTGGCGGGCGGTCGCTCGACCTTCATGATGGAAATGACGGAGGCCGCGGCCATCCTGTCGGCCAGCACGCCCAACAGCCTGGTGCTGATGGACGAAATCGGGCGCGGCACGTCCACCTATGACGGCCTGGCGCTCGCCTGGGCCATCGCCTGCCGCCTCCTGTCGCACAATCGCGCGCTGACACTGTTTGCCACGCACTACTTTGAACTGACCCGACTGCCCGCCGAGCAGGCCACGGCCGCCAACGTGCACCTGGCCGCCGCCGAATCGGCAAGCGGTATCGTCTTCCTGCATGAAGTGCGCGAAGGCCCGGCCAGCCGCAGCTACGGGATTCAGGTGGCCCAGCGCGCGGGCGTGCCCGCCGCAGTCATCCGCCAGGCGACGCGCGAACTTGAACGCCTGGAAGCGCAAGGTGCCCCGACGCCGCAGCTCGGCCTGTTCTCGGCCGCCGCCGAGGCCGACGCGCAGGCGTACGCCGAAGCCGAACGCTCCGACGCCATCGAGGCGCTCGACTCGCTGCGCGAGGAGCTTTCCGCCATTGACCCCGACAGCCTCACCCCGCGCGAAGCGCTGGATGCCCTTTACCGCTTGAAGAAGCACCTCCAATGAACCTCGACCAACCGCTGCCGCTCCTGGGCAATCAAAGCCCCAACGACTTCATGCGCCGTTACTGGCAAAAGAAGCCGCTGCTGATCCGCCAGGCCATTCCGGCTTTCAAGCCGCCCGTCACCATCGCGGCCATCAAGAAGCTCGCGCGCCGCGACGACGTGGAATCGCGTCTGATCTGGCGCGAGAACGGCGAATGGCAGATGGAAAACGGCCCCTTTGCACGCTTGCCCAAGGACAACGAGGGTGATTGGACGCTGCTGGTGCAGAGCGTGGACCTGCACAGCGATGCTGCGGCCGAACTGATGGCCTTGTTCCGCTTCATTCCGGACGCGCGCCTGGACGATGTGATGATCAGCGTCGCCAGCCACGGCGGCGGCGTCGGTCCGCATTTCGACAGCTACGACGTGTTCCTGCTGCAGGCCGCGGGCGAGCGCGAATGGAGCTACGGCCGCCAGAAGGACCTGTCGCTGGAGCCGGGTCTGCCGCTCAAGATCCTGAGCAACTTCCAGCCCGAGGAAAAGGCGGTGCTGGCGCCGGGCGACATGCTGTACCTGCCGCCGCAGGCCGCGCATGACGGCATTGCCATGGGCGACGGCTGCATGACGATCTCGATCGGTTTCCGGGCGCCGACGCAGGCGACGCTGGCGCGCGGCCTCCTGGAAGCGGCCGCAGACCAGGTGATGGCCCGCGTGGGCCTTCTGGGCGGCCCCTATGGCGAACCTGCCCTGCCCGGCCCCAAGCTGTCGGCCGTCTACCGCGACCCGGCCCAGCCGGCCGTCGACACGCCCGCGGCGCTGCCGGACGGACTGGTGGCCGCCACGCTGGAAACGGTCGAGAAGCTGCGCTTTGATGACGCCCTTGCGTCGCGCTTTCTGGGCTGCTGGCTGACCGAGCCCAGCAACCTCAGCGTGTTCGACGCCCCCGAGGGCATGGATGTCGATCTGGAAGAAGATTGGCCCGCGTCCGGCCGCCTGGTGCTGGATCGCCGCAGCCGCATGCTGTATCGCGGCAAGCAGCTCTTCATCAACGGGGAAACGGCCATGACGCCCGCCGACGCGGCGTTGCGCCTGCTGGCCGATGCGCGTAGCCTGGATTGCGCGCATCCCGCTTGCGCCCGTCTGTCAGAGGATGCGCGCACCTGCCTGGCGGACTGGCTGGACTCGGGTTGGATTCATTACCGTCCCGAGTAGTATCTGGAAACCTGAAAGTATCCGTGTCGCACAGAAAGAAATCAGGTCTGTAAGCCGGGTCACATCAAGAAAGACATAACACCAAGCTGAAAGGTTTGTTGCTTTTGGGATGCCACCGCTTTAACTTTCACACGCGATCGGCCTGAACCTTCCTGTAGCCTGAATTCTGGTTTCCCCTAACGGGGTTTCAAGAGTCGTCATCTACAGGAGTTCAAATAATGATGAGCAAAACCTTGATTATTGCCTCGGTGCTGGCCGTCGCGCTCAGCGCTTGCAACAAGAAGGAAGATGCCCCGGCACCGGCGGCCAACCCCACTCCCGGCGCGACCACGCCCGCTCCTGGCGGCACCCCGCCGGCATCGCCCGCGCCGACCCCTGGCACGACGCCCGGCTCCGGTTCGACCACCCCGGGCGGCTCGACCACCCCCGCGTCGTAAATCTTCAGGCACGAACCCCCGCACTGAAAGACGCAAAAAAAAACCCTGGCATGTCATGCCAGGGTTTTTTTGTGCCTTGCCGCAGCACGCTGAGCGTGCGCGGCGAGGCGGTTTCAATTACATCTTGTCCTTCAGGACGCTCAGCAGGCGCTGTGCCGTCGGGCTGTTGTCAGGCGTACCGTTGGGGTCCAGGACCGAGACGGTGGTCTGTTCGCCGTTGCCCACCAGGTGGATGCGGTACTGCGGAGCCTGGGCCTTCTTGTCGCCGGAGAACATGCGGCTGAAGAAGCCAGGCTGTTCCATCTTTTCGCCGGTGTCGGTGTCGACATAGCGCACAAAGTAGTCGCCAGCCGAACGGTCGCGGTCTTCGACGGCGAAGCCGCCACCATCGAGCGCCACGCCGACACGGCGCCAGGCGCGGTCGAAGGATTCGCTGACGATGAGCGACGCGCCCTGTGCACGGACGTCCTGCTGCACGGCCGGACGCTGCGGCGACGCTTCGGCCTGCTGGACCAGCCTGCGGGCGTTGTCGACGTCGGTGCCCAGGTAGACCATCATGCGCGCCAGCATGGCGGCGTTCAGGCCCGGGTCTTCCTTGCCGTTCTGCCACTGCACCTGAGCGCCGTCGGAGCCGACGCGCTTTTCAAGCATCTGGCGGTGGCTGACATAGATTTCGGTGTGGCCGTTGACGCGTTCGACGCGGGTGCGGAATTTCTCGCGCTCGCCGCTATCCCAGGCCGTTTCCAGCACGGCGCCCAGGGCTTGGCGCAGCCAGCTTTCCGGGATCTTGGCGCGGTTCTCGGCCCAGTCCGTTTCGATCAGGCCGGCGCCGGGGTTGTTGGTGGCGACGGTAAAGCCGCTTTCGGTCCAGAAGTCGATCAGGCGGGGGAAGACCTGCTCGGGCGGACGGTCCACCACGAGCCAGCGCAGGTCGCCGTCGCGCTCGACACGCATGTCGGAGCGGCTGGGAAGCACGTTGCTGGTCTTCGGGGCGCTGGCTTGGGCCACGCCTTGCTGCTGGAACTCAGAGAAGGTGGTGGAGCCGGAAGCCGGCGCGCGGTAGCGGGGGTCGCTGTTGGCTTGCGTCAGGTCGGGCGGAATGCTCAGGGGCTCTCCGCGTTGGTTCACTGCGCTCTTGTAGTCGACCGATTCTTCATTGCCCAGGAATTGGTTGACCTCGGAGCACCCGGCCAGCAACACCAGAGACATCAATGCCGACAAACCGGCATGACGCTTGTTCATACGTTTCCTCACGATATTTAGAGCAGTCCCGTTTCCTGGAGCGCGTTGCGCACCGTTGCGTGATGCGGCGCGCTCAGTTCGACCAGTGGCAGTCGGTAGCCAAGCGCGCTGCGGCCCATTTCGGCCAACGCCCACTTGACGGGGATGGGGTTGGCTTCAACGAACAAAGCCTTGTTCAGACGCGCCAGGAACGCGTTAAGTTCACGGACCTTCGGCACGTCGCCCGCCAGGGCGGCGGCACAGAGGTCGCGCATGAGCTTGGGCGCCACGTTGGCCGTGACGGAAATGTTGCCGCGCGCGCCCAGCAGGATCAGGGCGGCCGCGGTGGGATCGTCGCCGCTGAAGACCTGGAAGCTGGCAGGCGCCTCGCGGAGCAGCAGGCCACCGCGGGCGATGTCGCCAGTGGCGTCCTTGATGCCGATGATGCCCGGCACCTGCGCCAGACGCAGGATCGTGTCGTTGCTCATGTCGGCAACGGTACGGCCCGGCACGTTGTACAGGATGGTGGGCAGGTCGACGGCTTCCGCGATGGTGCGGAAGTGGCGGTACAGGCCTTCTTGCGACGGCTTGTTGTAGTAAGGCACGACCGACAAGCCAGCGTGGGCCCCGACCGCCTTGGCGTGGCGCGTCAGGTGGATGGCTTCGTCGGTGGAGTTGGCGCCCACGCCAGCAATGACCGGAATGCGGCCGGCGGCGTGTTCGACGGCAACGCGGATCAGTTCCGCGTGTTCTTCCATGGAGACCGTGGGCGACTCCCCGGTGGTACCCACCACCACCAGCGCGTCGGTGCCTTCCTGGACGTGCCAGTCGATCAACGACCGGTAGGCAGCGTAGTCCAGGCTGCCGTCGGGTTGCATTGGGGTGACCAGGGCCACCATGCTGCCCTGGAAATTAACGCCTGCGGCGGTAGCAGGGGATGCCATAGATTCGGGCTCCAAAACCCTGCGGCGGGATTGCCCCAGGGCCTGATTCAGTGAAACCGCTGAGTTTAACGGATATTGGGGGGAATCTTACAGAAACCACTGAACGATTGTCGTTCCCAGCCCGAGCACCGGTTGCATCAATAACCAGAGCACATCGGTGACCAAAAGCACAATGACGATAATCAAGCCATACGGCTCGATTTTCGAGTATTGCCAGGCCAGACGATTGGGCAGCAGGCTGAACAGGATGCGTCCGCCGTCCAGCGGCAGGATGGGCAGCAAGTTCAGCGCCATCAGCACGAGGTTGACGTTGACGCCCGCCACAGCCATTTCGAACCAAAAGCTTTCGTGCAAGCCGCTTTCCATAAACAGGCGCAGCGACAGCGCCCACAGGATGGCCATGAACATATTGGCAGCCGGGCCGGCCAGCGCCACCCAGGCCATGTCCTTTTTGGGACGGCGCAGGCGGCCGAAGTCGACGGGAACCGGCTTGGCCCAGCCGAAGAGCAGCATGGAGCCGCCAATGAGCTTGGAGGCCAGCAGGATGGCAACCGGCACGAGCAGCGTGCCGACGGGGTCGATGTGCCGCGCCGGATTCAGGCTGACCCGTCCGGCCTGGTAGGCGGTCGGATCGCCCAACATGCGCGCCACGTAGCCGTGCGCGGCTTCGTGCAGGGTGATGGCGAAGATAACCGGTATCGCGTAGACCGCAATGGTTTGGATGATGTCATTCATGGCGAACCGGATTGTAGATGAGCCACGCCCGCGCGCGGCACGTCTCGTGCATCGAGGCGAGGGGTGAAATCAGACAAGTCCGAGCGTGGCGGGATCGCCGCGGCCCAGCCGCACGACAACCGGCTCGTCGCCCGTGAGGTCGATCACCGTGGTGGGCGCCTGCGGGCAGGCGCCCGCGTCGATGATGGCAGCCAGATCGTGGTCGTAACGCTCGCGGATATCTTCGGCGTCGTTCAGCGCCTCGGCTTCATCCTTGGGAATGAGCGTCGTGGACAGGAGGGGCGAGCCCGCCTGCTCCAGCAAGCCCAGGAGGACGGCGTGATCCGGCACGCGGATGCCGATGGTCTTGCGCGAAGGGTGCGATACGCGCCGCGGGACTTCCTTGGTGGCCTCGAGGATGAAGGTCCAGGGCCCGGGCGTCGCGGCTTTCAGCAGGCGGTACTGCTTGTTGTCGACGCGGGCGAAGTGGCCGATCTCGGCCAGGTCGCGGCACAGGAGCGTGAGGTGATGCCGTTCGTCGAGTCCGCGCAGGCGGCGCAGTCCGTCGGCGGCGCTTTTGTCGTCCAGGCGGGCGACGACGGCATAACTGGAGTCGGTAGGCACAGCCACCAGGCCTCCGTCATTAAGCCATTGCGCAGCTTGCTTGAGCAGCCGCGGCTGGGGATTTGCTGGGTGAACGGAGAAGTACAAAGCCATGGGTTTATCCTAACATCCTTGAAGGCCGCTCAATTGCGCGGCGATGCAAAATGGCGGTATCGCCGATCCGCCCCGGAGAACGAACATGCGCCTTGGAAATTCGCGCCAGAGCAACAATGTGGAAGACCGCCGTTCGGGCGGCCCGCGAATCGGGGGCCGCGGCACCATCGGCATAGGCACGATAGTACTTGCCCTTGTCGCAATGTACTTCGGTGTGGATCCGCGCGTGGTCCTGGACATGGCCGAGGGCCCGGCGGTGCAGGAGCAGGCGCCCGCCACGGCCCCGCCGGCCAACGATCCGCAGGCCGTCTTCGTGTCCAAGGTGCTGGGCGAAACCGAGGACGTGTGGAATGCCATCTTCCAAAAGGAACTGAACCGCCAGTACGTCGAGCCCAAGCTGGTACTCTTTCGCGGCGCCACGCCGACGGCCTGCGGCACCGGCCAATCGGCCATGGGGCCTTTCTATTGCCCGGGCGACAGCAAGGTCTATATAGACCTGTCGTTCTTCGACGAGCTGCAGAACCGGTTCAAGGCGCCGGGCGATTTCGCGCAGGCGTATGTGATCGCGCATGAAGTCGGCCACCATGTGCAGCACCTGCTGGGCATTTCGGACCAGGTTGACCAACTGCGCCGTCGCAACCCGTCGCAGGCCAATGCGCTGTCGGTGCGGCTGGAGCTGCAGGCGGACTGCTTTGCCGGCCTGTGGGCGCAGCGCGCCGATGCGGCGCGCAACATTCTTGAAGGCGGCGACGTCGAGGAAGCGCTGGCAGCGGCCACCGCCATCGGCGACGACCGGCTGCAGAAGCAGAGCCAGGGCTACGTGGTGCCCGATGCCTTCACGCACGGCAGTTCTGCGCAGCGCGTGCGCTGGTTCAAGCGCGGCCTGGAAAGCGGCAGCATCAAGCAGTGCGACACGTTTGGTGCGACGTCGCTGTGACGGCAGATTCGCGCTGGGCATCAGCACCGCCACCGGCACCGGCATCGGCGCCAGCGTCGGCATGTCATCATTCCGGGCCGGCGGCCGGCTTGACTGTATATCCATACAGCCAATCAACCCCGACCGTCTTCATCTTGTAAGATTACGCCCCCTCGCAATGCTGCGCGCGCGTGTTTATCTCCGCGGCGCGGCGGGCGCAGCGCACGCCCCTCGCAGGTTTGCCCACGCGCCCTCCAAGACCCTTTATCTGTTTCCATGGCCAACAAGTTCGAACCGCTAATCACCGTTGATGAGGTGCAAGAGATTCTTGCCGAACCCAAGGAAACCGCGAAGCCCATCGTCTGGGTCCCGAAGCCGGCGGCGGGTAGCGCGCAGTGGATGGAGTTCAGCAGCCCTTGCAAGATCAAGGGCGACGTGCGCGAGGACGTGATCTTTCGCGTCATGTACCGGGGCGCCCGCACCGCCGTGCACGGCCAGGCCACCATCTTTCTGACGGAAGCGTTCTGTGCGAGCCTGTTCGTCGGGCCGCACCGGGTGTACGGGGTGGACACCGACGATTCGTTTCACACGAGCCTGGTAGGCGCGGACCGGCCGCAGTACCGCAAGCCGCTGGCCGACCGCAGCCATGAGCACATCTGGGTCGAGGAAGGCGAAGGTTATGCCGAGCCCGTCATGCCCGCGCTGGACACCATCGCGGCGCTGATGCAGTATTTCCTGCCGCGAGCGAACCTGACGCTGGCCGGCGGCTTTGCGCATCCCCTCAAAGGCCGCCAAATCGAACTGATCCTATGAGCAATTTTCTGGAAGCCTCCGGCTGGACCGTCCTGCCGGCGGGCGAACACGCCATCCGCGCCGTGTCTCCCATGACGCTGGGCCTTGACGGCCAGCACGCCGCCTTTTTCATCGCGCATCCGGACGAGTCGTCGTTCTACCTGACCGACGCCTGTGAGACCGCGATGCACGCGTCGAGCTTCGGTATCGAGGTGGCGGCCAAGCGCATCGACATCCTGAACGAGACGCCGGGCGTCACCCTCGCCCACTTCGACCGGTCGGGCGCCATCGTGGCGTCGGGCCCGAACGAGCAGTTGCAGGAAGCGTTGTGGGACGCGGTGAAGCTGGCGATGGCGCTGTCGTTTCAGTGCGCGAAGTGGATGCCGCGGTTCAGCCAGCTGCGCTTCCGTGCGCAAGTGGGCCGTGCCCTGGCCGAAGGCGTGGGCGTGAACCGCATGGTCAAAGGTGCGCGCGCCAAGGGCAGCAGCGGTCACACGGCGGACTTTGCGTACGCGGTGCGTGCGGCGGGCAGCACCGCCCTCACCTACATCGAGCCGATCGCCCTGAAGGCGGGCAAGAAAATGGACTGGACCCAGGTCTATCAGACCCACGGCAAGATGTCGGACGTGAAAATGGCCGATGCGCGCAACTCGCGCATGGTGATTCTGGAAGACGGCGCGTCGGCCGAGGAATTCAAAAAGGCCGTAACGATCCTGGAGCAGTCCGCCACCGTGCAGACGCTGGCCAAGACGCGCGACTGGCGCGAAGTGTTTTCGGCGTAGCAGTCAAAAATCAGGCGGGTCAGGACGGCAGATTGGTCAGGCCGTCCACGATTTCGCGGCCATGCAAGATGGCCGCATGGACGGCCTCGCGCGGGCTGTAGACAAAGCCGCCGCCGGCAAATTGCGGTACGGGATATTCGTCGCCGCCTTCAAGGATGGCGCCTGCCTGCACGACCATCACCGATGCGATGAAGACAGGGCCGCTGGATTGCGCTGGAACTTCGATAGCGCCGCTGCCCCGGGAAACCTTGGCCGTGAGGCGGTATCCCTTGTAGATCAAGTTGTTCTGATGCACTTCGGTAGTCCTCTATCTGCCGTCGAGCATACTCCGTGATTCGATGACAATCCGGATAAGTTTTGTAACCCAAGCAGAAAATGGAAACACTGTTGCGCTGCCGCAAGCGCGTCCCCGTTTCTCATCTGCTGGGAAACAAAACGGCGATTCTGCCAAGAGCCAGCGCAGATGCGGCTTGCGGGGCTGCACCGCCATTCAGCGGTGCAGCATCAACAGCGGTTTCCGGGGATTTACCCTAGGCTCTGTTGCGAAAGTGCATCCTGGGACACTTTCATCCCTGTCATGCGCATGTAATCGTCTAGCCGCCAGCCTTTACCGAGCAGGATCATGCGGGTATGCAGGTCGTCCCGCACGGCCGCACTGACCTCACTTCCCAGATACGTGAGCTGCTTGCTGCGCAGGTCCACGAAGCCCAGCACATAATCGCGCGCCAGCCCCATCCACAGACGATGCGCACCCACCGATTGGCGGGCGCCGCTGAGGATGCACAGTCCGGCATCCAGCGCCCAGCGGTACACCGCGGTCGCCAGTCCCATGCCCTGGTAAGGGGCGGCATACTTGGAATGCGGGGCGCGCACGTAGGGATCGGCGCGCCGTCCCACTTCGATCAGGCGGTTGAAGACGGTATAGCCCGCCAGCCGGCCGCGCCGCACGTCCACCACATACACGTAATACTCGCCGTCGGCCTCGCGGTAGCGAAGCACGATGCCAGGGATATCGGTCTTGACCTCCGGCAATCCATGCAGGCGATCCATCGGACGATTCATGCGGTTGTGGATGGCATCGAGTTCCTTGTCGACCTCTTCGGGACTATGGTTAACGTCGATGCGCAATTCCGTCACGATCGACATGACGTGACGGAACGCGTGCAGGGCCAGCGTAGGCAAGGCCACCTCCTGTACAGGGTTGAGAAGCTGTCCGCGAGGGACGGGAAGACGTAAAAAAAGCCGCATCCGCGGCTTGAAAGGTTGTGTGCGGGTGCACCGCCGTATGGGGCGGTATGGATCGGGCGAGGCGCGGAGGAAGCGATCAGGCTGCTGCATGCGCGTCCCTTTGGGCGGCGGGCTGGTCGCCGGCAAGACCGAAGAAGGCCGGAAACTGGCGTTCGCCCTTGGCCGTGATGCGCAGCGCGCGCGAGTCCAGATCCTTGCTGACCCAGCCGCGCGCCAAGAGCGCATCGAGCAGCGCGGCGCCCAGCGCGCCTCCCAGATGCGAGCGCCGCTCGCTCCAGTCCAGGCACGCGCAGGCAAAGCGGCGGCGGCGCTGGCGCGCTTGCGCGGCATCCACGCCCACCTGCGCGAACGACGCCTCGCCCAGCGGCGTCAGCAGATAGTCGCGGCCGTCCGGCGTCAGCCAGTGGCGGGCCAGCATCGCATCGTGAATCCGCACGGCCAGCGTGCCAGCCATGTGGTCGTAGCAGGTGCGGCTGTCGCGCAGCGCGGAGGGCGTCGTCGGCTTGAACGGCGTGCGNNCTCGAGCGCGTGGCCGACGTCGCCGCTCGCCAACCGGTAGTAGCGGTGCTTGCCCTGCACGGCCATTTCGACCAGACCCTGATCGCGCAGACGCTGAAAATGGCTGCTGGCCGTGGACGCGCCGATGTCGGCGGCCGCGGCCAATTCCGTGGCGGTGCGCGCGCGTCCATCCAGCAGCACGCAAAGCATGCGCGCCCGCGCGGGATCGGCAATGGCGCCCGCCACGGCGGACAGGTTGATGTCGGCGAACTCGGAATCCATGATTCGGTATGGACCAAAGTGTTGTGTGCAGGACGTAAGCATACTTCGACTCAACGAAACCAACATCCACCTTGCCATCCCATGCCTGCCTCCCCTTCCTTTTTCGGCTGGAAAGTCCTCTACGCCACCTTCATACTCGCCGTCTTCGGGTGGGGCGTCGGCTTTTACGGGCCGCCGGTCTTCCTGCATGCCGTCGTCCAGCGCACCGGCTGGAGCGTCGGGCTGGTGTCGGGCGCAGTTACCCTGCATTTTCTGGCGGGCACGGTGGTGGTGGCCAACCTGCCGCGTTTGAACCGGCGCATCGGCGTCGCCCGCACGACCGCAGGCGGCGCGGCGCTGTTGGCGCTGGGCGTGGCGGGATGGGCGTTGGCGCAGGCGCCGTGGCAGCTTTATGCCGCCGCGGTGGTCAGCGGAATGGGCTGGGTCACGCTGGGCGCGGCGGCCGTCAACGCGCTGATTGCCCCCTGGTTCGTGCGGCGGCGTCCCGCCGCGCTGGGCATGGCGTACAACGGCGCCAGCGTGGGCGGCATCGTCTTTTCGCCGCTGTGGGTGTTCCTGATTGCGCAGGCCGGTTTCGCGCAGGCAGCACTGTGGGTTGGCCTTGCGATGGTCGCCGTCATTGCCGTGCTGTCGCACAAGATGTTCAAGGTGACGCCGCAGCAAATCGGCCAGGCGCCGGACGGAGATCCGTCGGGCGGCGTTCCGTCGGGCGGCGTCCCGTCGGGCGGCTCATCGTCGGCTGGCTCATCGTCAGTCGGCATCCAGTCTAGCGGCACGCCCCCAGCCACCGCCCCATCGCGCGCCGCGCAGGAAAGCGCCGCAACGCCCACGCCAGGACTTGCGATCAAGCTGCGCCACGACCGGGCATTCTTGACGCTGGCCGCCGGCATGGCACTGGGGCTGTTCGCCCAGATCGGTTTGATCGCGCACCTGCTGTCACTGCTGGCGCCGATATTGGGCGCGCAGACGGCAGGCCTGGCGATGGGACTGGCGACGGCCAGCGCCATCGCCGGCCGCTCGCTCGTCGGCTGGCTGATGCCGCCAGGGGCCGACCGCCGCAAGATAGCCTGCGCGGCATACGCCGTGCAGATTGCGGGATCGCTAGTGCTGATGCTGGCCGCCGACCATGCGTGGGCGCTGTGGACGGGCGTCTTGCTGTTCGGGTCGGGCATTGGCAACGCCACATCGCTGCCGCCGCTGATCGCGCAGACGGAATTTGCCCGCGAGCAGGCGGCACGCGTGGTGCCGCTGATCGTCGCGCTGTCGCAAGGCGCTTATGCCTTTGCGCCCGCGGCATTCGGCGCGCTACGCACGTGGTTGCAGCCTTCGGGATTGACGCTTCCCGGCTTCCTGGCCGCGGCCGCCCTGCTGCAAGCCGCGGCCATCGCCTGCTTTGCGGCCGGCCGTGGCGCGCACGCCAAGCGCGGCGCGCCCTGATGCCTCAGGCGCTATTGCCGCGCCGTGCCACCAGACCGGCCATGACCACGTCGCCGCGTTCGCTGACCAGGCCTTCGGCCACGCCCTCGCGATCCGCCGCGTTGCGGTTCTGGCTGACCTTCCACTTGCCTTCGATACGGGCTATGGGAATCTCGACGCCGACAATGGCGCGCATCTGGGCAGCAATGAATTCGGCGGGCGCCTCGTCCACGCGCCACGGCTGGACGCGGGCCTTTTCCTGGCTGTGGGTCAGAGCCTCAAGCTGGGCGCGCAGCCAGGCCGGCTCGTCCCGAATCACTGGCGTGCCCCACACGTGCACGGCCACGAAGTTCCAGGTCGGCACGACCTTGTGCGTTTCCGCCTTGGTCGCGTACCAGGACGGCGTGATGTAAGCCTGTGCGCCATGAAAAGCAACCAGACACTCGCATCCCGCAGCCAGCTCGGCCAGTTGCGGATTGGCGCGCGCCACGTGCAGTCGCAGGACACCGTGCTCGCCCTCGGGATAGAGCAGACAGGGGATGTGATTCGCCATCAGTCCGCCCTCCCCGCTGGTGAAGACAACCCCTAGCGGGTGGGCGCGGATGAACTCGTGCTGGATTTCCAGCGAATCTTCGCGAAAAGCGGACGGCAGGTACATGGCAGCGGCGCGATCAGAGGGGAGGAAAACGACAACATACCGCGCACGTGGCACTACTGAAAGAGCCACACAAACCGCCTTTCATGGAGCCATGCGCGGAGCAAACCCAGCACGCCGCCCGTGCCCGTCGGGTCGCTATTGCCGCGATCGACCGTATGCCGCGTTCATGCGCTCGCGAGCCTGCGTTTCATGCGCGAAGGCGCGGTCGTAGTTTTCCAGGCACCCTGCCGTGGGATTGGGCCACTGGATTGCAGCGATTGCGTCGGTCAGTTCGTCACGTGCCCGCTGCCATTCCTTGACGGCGGCATACCATTCGTTGGCGGTGTCCATAGATACTCTCCCCCTTCTATGTGCACAGGCCAATCGTAGCGCTGGCCAAGACCGGCGAGACAGCGTTTTAGCATGGCCAGAAGGATGATGTGGCGGCGACGCAGCGATGCATTGCGCGAGCGAAAAAATTGCCGCGACGCGCCACGGTTCAGGCAGATAATTTCCAGCAAGGATCGTGCCGGTTTTGCGCCTGCCTGCCGCGGGCGCCGTTTTTCTGACAAGGGAAAAAGCCATGAAGCCCAACCTCGCACTGCGCGCGGCCTGCTGCGCGCTCATCGGACTGGCCGGCTGCACCAATCTGCCCAAGGCCAAGGACTATTCCACCGCGCTCGGCGAACCGCAAAGCCAGCTTCAGCAGGACCCCAACTGGAGCGGCGGCCGCATCTGGGTCAGGCCGGGTCCGCCGATTGGCAGTCAGTTCGACAAAAAGCTGCTCATGGAAGACGTGACCTACATCCCGGGCGACCGGCCGGACGAGCTGGGCTTCCGGGACGACGCCGAGATGCGCCAGCGCGTGCTGGCGTACATGAACGCGGCCCTGCGCCGGGAGTTCACGCAGGCGGGCTATCAACTGATCTCCGCGCCAGCCCCGCGCTCGGTGCGGCTGCGCGCCGCCATCACCGGCACCTTCCGCAACGACCGCGATCCGCGGCCGGGCGAGTATGTGCCCATTGGTTATGTGCTGGGCCAGACTGCCAAGGCTGCAGGCCTGCGCGACCAGTCGGCGCGGCTGCTGATCGAAGCGTCGGCGCGCGATGCCACCACCAACCAATTGCTGATCGCGTCGTTGGGCGCCGTCACAGGCAGCAATTTGCCGGAAAACCGCAAGCCCACCGCCGCCGACGTGCAAAGCGCCATCGACGACTGGGCGCGGCGGGTCCGCGAGCAGTTCGACCGCATCTGGGTCGGCGAAGCACCCAAGACCAAATGACGCGCGGGGGACATTTTCCGCCTTCATATCACGATGTGATGAATATTGACGTCAACCCTCACTTACCCAGGGCCGCCGGCTAATGCTACTGTTCCGCCTGTGCAAGGAGTACATGCAATGGATCAGAAAACGAAGCCCTGGGCATTTCCCAAACCCCACCCCGAAAACACGCCACGCGGCGAACGCAACAAACAAGAGTTCGACACGCCGCCCAAAGAGGAAAAACCCGCGGCCAAACCGCGCGCCAAAAAGCAGACGCCTGCGACCGGGCGGGCGCGCCCGTGAGGCTGGCGGCAAAGGTCTGTACGGCAGCGCTGGCGGCGCTGTCCGCGCTGTCCATGGCGGCCGCCGCCGCGCCCGACATCCAGACGGGCGACATGGTGTTCCAGCAGTCCCGGTCAGCGCAAAGCCTGGCCATCCAGCAAGCCACGCACTCGCCCTACAGCCACATGGGCATGATCGTGACGCGCCAAGGCCAGCCCTACGTGCTTGAGGCTGCGGCACGCGTCAGCTACACCCCCCTCTCCCAATGGGCCGCGCAAGGCGAGCGCGGCCATTACGTCGTCAAGCGGCTGCGCGACACTTCCCTGCTGACGCCCGACGCGCGCGATCGGCTGGCGAAGGCGGGCGCCGCCTACGTCGGCAAGCCCTACGATCTGGTATTCGCCTGGTCCGACGACCAGATCTACTGCTCCGAACTGGTGTGGAAAATCTATCAGCGCGTACTGGGCGTGAAGGTCGGCGCGCTGGCGCCGCTGAAAAGCTTCGATCTCGCATCGCCTGCCGTGCAGGCCAAGATGCGGGAACGCTACGGCAAGAACATTCCGTGGGAAGAACCCATCATCTCCCCGGCCGCCATGTTCGAGTCCGACCAACTGGTCACGGTAGGCACCTTCTGATTGCAGTGCGCGGCGCAACCGCCGTCCAAGGAGCGCAATGACGGTTTCCATCCTGCTGGGCATCGCCATTGCGCTGGAAACGGGCTGGGGTGCGCTGGCATTGTGGATCCGCGCGCCGCTTTCATCGGCATGGAAATTGGTCGCAGTGCTGGCGTGGGTGATGTTGGCATTGGCGGCCATTGCCGGGCTGATATGGCCGCGTTGGTGGCCGAGCCTGGTTCTGCATGGCGCGGCGCTAGCCGTTTTGCTCGTGTGGTGGCTGCGCATCCGTCCGTCCAACGACCGCCCGTGGCTTGCCGAGGTCGCCCGCCAAACCCATGGCGTCGTCAATGGCGACACCGTCACGCTGCACAACGTGCGCAACTTCGACTGGCGTTCGCGCACCGACTTCACGCCCCGCTGGGAAACCCGGCATTATGCGCTGGACACGCTGCAATCGGTGGACGTGGCCCTGTCGTACTGGGGCCGTCCCGCTATCGCCCACGCGCTGGTGTCGTTCGGATTTGGCGACGGCGATCACGTGGTGTTCTCGGTTGAAATCCGCCGCAAGCAGGGCGACCGGTTTTCCGAGATCGGCGGCTTTTTCAAGCAGTACGAACTGAGCGTGATCGCCTCGACCGAAGCGGACAGCCTGCGGGTGCGCACCAACGTGCGCGGCGAAGACAGCTACCTGTACCGCATCCACATGCCCGAGGGCGCGGGGCGCGAACTCTTCGTGGCCTACGTCGACGCTGCCAACCGCCTCCGGACAACACCCCGCTTCTATCACACGCTCACGGCAAACTGCACCACCATCGTCTTCCAGATGGCCCGGCGCATCGTGCCCGGATTGCCGATGGATTACCGCCAGCTTCTGTCAGGCTACCTGCCGGAATACCTGTACAAGCTGGACGCCCTGCGTGGGGCCGGCAGCGCCGCAGAGTACCGGCGCCGCGGCCGCTACACGGACCGCGCCCGCGCCACCCCCGATCCGGCCGAATTCTCCCGCAACATCCGGCAAGGCGTACCCGGCATCGCGCCTGAATGATCCTGGTGCTCGGCGCCGCCCTGGGAAAACCGGCCTCGGCCTCGCGTCACGCGCCGGAACTCCGCGAGCCCCGCGAGGGGACGCCTCGCTCAACGGACGGGCACTGCGTCCTTGTAGATGACGCCATCCTTCATGATGACCAGGAAGTTCTTGTCCGGATCGCCGATCAGCTTGATGTCCTGGATCGGGTCGCCATCGACCAGCAGCAGGTCGGCAAGCGCGCCTTCGCGCACGACACCCAGATCGCCGCGGTAGGGATTGCGCTTGCCCGACAGTTTCAGCAGCTCCGCGTTCGTGCCGGTTGCCATGATCAGCGTCTGCGCCGGCGTGTACCACCGCGTCAGGCTTGTCAGGATGCGACCCTGCTGCTCGGCCAACTGGCTTGAGAACAGAATGTCCGTACCGAACGCCGTCTTGAGCTTGTGCTTGATCGCCAGCTGGTAGGTCCGGTCGGTCCCGGCAAAGACCTCCTGCGCCTTCTGCCATTGATCCGATCCTCGCGGAAAAGCGTCGGCCAATTCGTCCGGAAAGGGCTGCGTGCTCAGCCACACGCCCGCGCGCGCCATCAGCTCGGCCGTTTCCTCGTCCATCATGCTGCCGTGCTCGATGCTCTGCACACCCGCCTTGATGGCGCGCTGGATGGCGGTGGGCGTGTAGGCGTGCACCGCCACATACGTACCCCAGTCCGTCGCGGCATCCACCGCCGCGCGCAACTCCGGTTCGGTGAACGTCACCACATCCAGCGGGCTGTGCGGCGACGACACCCCGCCGCCGCCGGTCAGCTTGATCTGCGTCGCGCCCTGCATGAGCTGTTCGCGCGTGCGAAGGCGCACCTCGTCGGGACTGTCGGCAATCGTGCTATCGCCGGACAGATCGTGCCGCGAGCCCGGCGCGCCCAGCGTGCGCGGCAGGTCCGCCATCGAGCGGAAGTCACCATGCCCGCTGGTCACGCTGATCATCGCGCCGGACGGATAGATGCGCGGGCCGGGGATCACGCCCTGGTCCACCGCCAGCTTCAGGCTGAAGGCCGAGCCGCCCAGGTCACGCACCGTGGTGAAGCCGCGCATCAGCGTCTTCTTCGCCTCGACGCCCGCGACGATGTTGAGGTACGTCGGCTCCTGCGTCATCGCCACCGCCAGCGGCACGCCCACGAACATGCTGTGCCAATGCATGTCGATCAGACCCGGCATCAGCGTGCGGCCGCCGCCGTCGATCACGCGCGCGCCGTCTGCCGCAATCTTGTCCCGCGACACTTTTTCGATGACGTTGCCGTGAACCAGAACGCTGCTCGCCGGGCTCAGGTCGCCGGACACGCCGTCGAAGATGCGCACGTTCTCAAACAGGATTCGCGAATCCGCCGCGGCCTGCGCGGTCGGCGGCGGCGCCTTGGCATCCTGCGCCGCAGGCAAGCTATGGGAATGCGCCAGCGAAGCGCCAAGAAGCAGCGATGCCGCCGTGAATGCAATGCCAGTCCTGACAAACATGATCGAACCTCCGGATGGGGTCATCCGCCCTCAGGACGGAAACAGGATCGGAATCAGCAGTACGCTGACCACCAGCGAAAACACAGCAAGTGGTGTCCCGATCTTCAGATAGTCGGCAAACCCGAAACCGCCCGCCACGCTGACCAGCGCATTGGACGGCGTAGACACCGGCGACATGAACGCCGCCGACGACGCAATGGCCACCGTCATCGCAAATGCATAGGGAGACGCGTGCAGGCTTTCGGCGATGCTGATGGCGACCGGGCCCATCAGCACGGCCGTCGCGGTGCCGGAGACCACCACGCCCAGCGTCACCGTCGCCACGAACACCAGCGCCAACTGGCCGTAGATGCCCCAATCGCCCGAATAGTGCAGCAGGAACTGCGCGGCCAGGTCCACGCCGCCGCTGCGCTTGAGCGCCAGCGCAAACGGCAGCATGCCCACGATCAGGATCAGCGCCCGCCAGTTGATCGACCGGTACGCCACGTCCAGCGTCACGCAGCCGAACAGGCCCATCATCAGGGCGCCGATCAGCCCCGCCATCACGTTGGGCACCCAGTCGGTCAGCATCAGGAACACCACCGTCGCCAGCGAGAGCAGCGCATGGATGGCGCGGTTGGGCACCGGCACCAGCGAATCGGCTTCGACCGGCATCGCCAGGCTGACCAGATCGTGCTCTTCGGCCTGCAGGGAAAAAATGCCCGCCCACGGCCCGACCACCAGCAACGTATCGCCCACGCGCATCTTCACGTCGGGCAGGTCGCGCTTGGCCTCCTTGCCGCGCCACAGGCCCACGACGAAAAGTCCATGCCGCCCCAGCACCACGGAATCGCGCGCATTCGCGCCGTCCAGCCGCGATTCCGACGGGATGATGACCTCCACCATGCCCACATCGCGCGCCTGATCCGTGAAGTACACGCCGGACATCTCCAGCCGCCGCAGGTGATGCCGGCTGCAAAAGCCGTCGATATCGAACCCCTCTGCATCCCTGTCCAGGAGCAGGATGTCGCCCGCTTCCAGTACGTCGTCCGCCGTCGCACGCATGACGGCCCGCGCGAACCGCGTGTTGCGCTCGATGGCGATGACGAATGCTGCCTTGCCGAGTTCGCCCGCCCACAGTCCGAGCTGGCGTCCCACCAGGTCCGAGTCGGTCTGCACCAGCAGGCGGCATGCCCGGTTCTGCAGGGAGTATTTGGTCGCCCAGTCGCCCAGGCTGGGCCGGTTCAGCGCGCGCGGTCCCTGGCCCGCGTCGATGAGCTTGCGCGCGAACAGCATGTAGGCGACGCCGCCCGCCAGGACGACGATGCCGATCGGCGTGAAGTCGAAAAATCCGAAACCCTCGTAGCCCGCATAACCGAGCGCGCTGTTGAGCACCAGATTCGGCGTGGTCGCCACCAGCGTCAGCATGCCGCTGATCGCCGCCGCCGCGCCCATCGGCATCAGGATCCGCCGGGCCGCCATGCCGGATTTGCGCGCGATCCGCAGCACGATGGGGATGAAGATGGCCACGACGGCCGTGGAGCTCATCACGGCGCCCATCGCGCCGACCGCCCCCATCACCAGCAACACCAGCCAGCCCTCGCTCTTGCCGCCGTGCCGCAGCAGCAGGTCGCCGACGGCCTGCGCCACCCCGGTCCGCACCAGCCCCTCGCCGACCACGAAGAGGCACGCGATCAGGATGATGGCGGGATTCGAGAACCCGTCCAGCGCCTCGCGGTAGGTCACGGTGCCGCTCAGGGGCAGCAGCAGCATGACCAGCAGCGCGACGGCATCCGACCGCGGCCGCCCGATGACGAACAGCACGACGGCCGCACAAAGGATGGTGAGGACAATCGCCAGTTCGCTGCTCATTGCCGTGCTGCCCCCTGCCCCTTTCGGCTAGAACGCCGTATTGCCCGTGCTGATCGCCCACACGCCGATGCCGCAGGACACCAGCACGAGCAGCAGGATCGGCCACTCGTACGGCGCGAAGATGTTGCCGCGCTGCTCGCGGCGCGATATCAGAAAAAGAATGGTGCCCGGCGCGTAGATGACGCAAGACAGGACGAAATACCGGAAACCGCCCGCATACACCAGCCCGGCCGCATAGACCGTGGCCGCCACCGCCAGGCCCAGTTCAACCTTGCGGCGCCGGCTCCAGCCGTCATAGGTTTCGCCGCGCACCGCCAGCATCAGCCCGAACGCCGCCACGAAGAAGTACGGAATCAGGCTCATCGAACTGGCCATGTTCTTCAGGAGCACGAAGGTGTCCTCGGTGAAGAGCGTAACGATCAGAAAGAGCTGCACGATGCCGTTGCTGAGCCACAGCGCCGCCGCGGGCACGCCGTGGCGGTTTTCCCGCCCCAGAAACGACGGCATGATGCCCGCGCCCGCCGCGGCGCGCAGCACTTCGGCGGCCAGCAGGATCCACGCCAGGTAGGCGCCCGCCACCGACACCATCAGCCCCACGCTGACCAGCATGCTGCCCCACGGTCCGACCGCGGCCCGCAGCACGCCCGCCATGGACGGATTGCGCAGCGAGGCCAGTTCCGCGCGCGGCAGCACGCCATACGACAGCATCGTTACCAGCACCAGCAGCGCCAGCACCAGCAGGAACCCGACGATTGTCGCCACCGCCACGTCCTCGCGGCGCTTGGCGTAGCGGGAGTAGACGCTGGCGCCCTCCACGCCCAGGAACACGAACACCGTGACCAGCATCGTGTTGCGCACCTGCTCGAAAAGACTGCCCTTGCCCCCGCCGCTGAGCCCTTCGGCAATATTGGCGCGCAGCACGTCCAGGTCCACGGCAAACGCGGCGAAGACAATGAAGATGGCGATGGGCACGACTTTGGCGATGGTCACGACCGTGTTCATGCCCGCCGCCTGCCGGATGCCCCGCAGGATTAGGAAATGGGTGGACCACAGCAGCACCGACGACACCAGCACGGCAGACACGGTATCGCCGTCGCCGAAGAACGGCAGGACGGCGCCCAGCGTTCCCTTGAAGATGACGAAATAACTGACGTTGCCCAGGCAGGCGGCCGTCCAGTAGCCCAGCGCCGCCAGAAAGCCCAGATACAGCCCGAATCCGGCCTTGGCATACGCGAAGATGCCGGCGTCCAGATCGGGACGCCGGCGCGACAGGAACTGGAACACCATCGCCAGCGTCAACATGCCCGTGCCGGCAATGGCCCAGGCCACCAGGCCGCCCACCGGTCCGGTATTGCGCGCAAAGACGCTGGGCAGCGAAAAGATTCCCGCGCCCACCATCGATCCCACCACCATGGCGGCCAGCGCCATGCGAGAAAGTTTGGCAGTTTCCCCGCTCACGTTCTTCTCCTGAAAGCGATCCGGTGGTTGCGCGCCCGCGCGGCCGCCCTTTTAAGGGATGGCCGCGCGCGGCAGTGCGCCGCTAGGCGGGATCCCGCGAAATCGGGCACGTCATGCAGTGCCCGCCGCCGCGGCCCCGGCCCAGTTCGGCGCCGACAAAGGTGACGACCTCGATCCCCGCCTTGCGCAAGAGCGTGTTGGTGTAGACATTGCGGTCATACGCCAGCACGACCCCGGGCGAGATGCAGACCAGGTTGGCGCCGCTGTCCCACTGCGTGCGCTCGCGCAGATAGGCGTTGCCGCCGGTCTCGACGACGCGCATCTTCTTGATGCCCAACGCCTCGCCGATCACGTCCACGAGGGACCCCTTGTCCTTGTGCAGCTCCAGCGACCCCGGCGCGCTGCCCGGCCGGTAGGAGAAGGCCTGGATGTTGTTGACGATGTCGGGATACATCAGCACGCAATCGCGGTCGGCGAAGGTCAGCACGGTGTCCAGGTGCATGGCCGCCCGCAGCTTGGGCATGGCCGCCACGATCACCCGGTCTGCCGCGTTCTTGGCGAACAGGCTGGCCGCCAGCTGGCTGATGGCCTGGCGCGACGTGCGTTCACTCATGCCGATCATCACCGTCCGGTTGCCGATGGGCATGACGTCGCCGCCCTCCAGCGTGGCCAGTCCATGGTCGGCGGTGGGGTCGCCCCACCAGACGTTCACCTTGCCGGCAAAGCGCGGATGGAACTTGTAGATGGACGACGTCAGGATCGTCTCTTCGTGCCGCGCGGGCCAATAAAGCGGATTGAGCGTGACGCCGCCATAGATCCAGCAGGTCGTATCACGCGTGTACAGCGTGTTGGGCAGCGGTGGCAGCAGGTATTCCGTGACGCCGGCGGCTTCCTTGATGAGCGTGAGCTGTTCGCCGCCGATCGACTCGGGGAACTCCTCGGTCGACAGCCCGCCGATCAGGGTCTCGGCCAGCTTGCGCGCCGGCAAGCCGTCCAGGTAGCTGCGGATCTCGTCGAGCAAGCCAAGGCCAACCTGGTTCGCCACGACCTGGTTGTCCAGGATCCACTTTTTCGCTTCAGGTATTGCGACCGTTTCGGCCAGCAGGTTGTGCATTTCCACGACGTCCACGCCGCGGTCCCGCATCTTCGTCATGAAGTCGAAATGGTCGCGTTTCGCGTTGTCTACCCACATGACATCGTCAAACAGCAGCGCATCACAATTGGAGGGCGTCAATCTCTCGTGGGCGCGTCCTGGCGCGCAGACCATCACCGTGCGCAATTGCCCGACTTCTGAATGGACTCCAAATTCCTCGGTATCAGCCATGACTAGCTCCCAGACGTTAGATGGCAATCCAGCCGTAGATCAGGCCAACAATGGCGGCCAGGGCTCCGACGCATGCCACGATGAAAACGACCAACTCCCAGCCGGTGAAGAATTTCCGGCCCTGCTCGCGCCGGGCCCAGAAGTACAGGACCGACCCGGGCGCATACAACAGCGCCGACAGCAGCAGGAACTTCAAGCCGCCGGCGAAGATCATGAAGACTGTGTAGACGGCTGCGATGCTGGCAAGCGTGAGATCGCGCTTCTGGTCCTTGCCGCCGACATAGGTTTCGCCGCGCTTGGCGAGCTGCCAGCCAAACCCCGCGACCAGCAGGTACGGAATCAGCGACATCGCGCTGGTCAGGCTGAGCATCAGCGAGAAGGCATCACGTGACCAGTACGTGCTGATGACGAAAAGCTGCACGATGATGTTGGTCACCCACAGCGCGACGACCGGCACGCCGTTCTTGTTCTCGCGGGCGAACGCGCGCGGCATGTCTTCCGTCTTTGCTGCCGCGTGCATCACTTCGGCGCAGATCAGCGACCAGGCCAGATACGCGCCCAGCACCGAGATCAGCAGACCGATGCTGACGAACACGGCGCCCCACGGCCCCACCACCGACTCCAGCACGCCCGCCATGGACGGCTGGCGCAGCGCCGCGATGTCGGTCTGTTGCATGGCGGCATAGGGCAGCAGAGACACCAGCACCATCAGCAGCAGCGCGGTCACAAACCCGATCAGCGTGGCCACCCCCACGTGCGAACGCTTCGACGCGAAGCGCGAGTAAACGCTGGCGCCCTCAATGCCCAGAAAGACGAAGACCGTCACCAGCATCGTTCGCCTCACCTGCTCGAACAGGCTGTAGCCGCTCATGTCGCCCCAGAAATTGATTCGGAAGAGGTCAACCTTGAAGGCCACGAACAGCACAATGATGAAAACCACGATCGGGATGATCTTGGCCACGGTCACCACGGCATTGATGAACGCCGCCTGCTGCACCCCGCGCAGGATCATGAAGTGGAACATCCAGATGCCCACGGACGCCACAGCGATTGCGATGACCGTGTTGCCGTCGCCAAAGACGGGGAAGAAGGCGCCGAGCGTCGATTTGATCAGCACCCAATACGACACGTTGCCGATGCAGCTG
Source organism: Achromobacter sp. UBA5777 (assembly GCF_002418565.1). Taxonomy (NCBI): domain Bacteria; kingdom Pseudomonadati; phylum Pseudomonadota; class Betaproteobacteria; order Burkholderiales; family Alcaligenaceae; genus Achromobacter; species Achromobacter sp. UBA5777. Next base: position 82,771 of record NZ_DIEJ01000255.1, read on the forward strand.
CCGATCCAGTATCCGAACGCGGACAGAAAGCCCAGGTAATTGCCAAACCCGGCCTTGGCATAGGCAAAGACGCCCGCGTCCAGGTCGGGCTTGCGCTCGGCCAGCGCCTGGAACACGCGCGCCAGCGTGTACATGCCCGCGCCCGCAATGATCCAGGCGATCACCGCCCCAACAACGCCCGTTGCCCCGCCAAAGGTCCGGGGCAGCGAAAAGATCCCGGCGCCGATCATCGACCCCACCACCATGCCCGTCAGGGCAAGCAATCCAAGCTTCTTGGGAGTACCGCTTTCCATCATGCACCTCCAGTATTGAGCAAAGACGTGAGCAGGTCGGCCGCCGTCCCGGATGCTGCCCGGGACGGCCGGCTCAGCCCCGGGTAACGCGCAAACTGCGGCTGGCGCCGTACACCGTGGTCATCGTGATAAGAAGCGGCACGCCGATGAACGTGCCCGGTATGCCCCACACCAACCCCCAGAAAAACACCGCAAACATCACCATCAGCGGCGACAGCGAAAACGCGCTGCCGGCCAGCCGGGGTTCCAGATAGCAGCCGTAGACGATCTGGATGCAGTTCAAGACCACCAGCACCAGAATGCTCGTCTGCAACGATCCGTATTGCACGAACGCGAAGAACGCCGGAAACACCGTCGCCACCAGCGGTCCGAGAAACGGGATGTAGTTCAGCAGAAACGCCAGCCCGCCCCAGGCGGTCGCAAGCTCCAGCCCGGCGTAGATCGCAAACAGCCAGACGGTCACGCCCGTCAGCACGCTGGCGATGGTGCGGATCACCATGTACCAGCGCAGCTTGCTCGCCACTTCGCGGGCGACCGCCATCCAGCGCTGCGCCCTTGCCTCGCCCAGCAGGCGGGTCAGCCGCTCCGGCGCCTCGTCCAATTCGAACAGCCCGAGCGCAATGAACACGAAGGCGATGAAGATCATGCCCAGCATGCTGTTGATCCGCAGCGCCACTTCCTGGATCGCCCGCACCAGCCACGACACGTTGAAGCTGTCCTGGAACATCTGGATCGCCATCGCGCCGTGCGGGTGCAGCGTTTCGGTCTCCAGCGTGAACAGGCGCTGGAAGCGCGCGGCGTTGGCCATGACCCACTGCGCGACCAGGCTGAAGCCCCAGGCCGCCAGCGACAGGAACACCACCGACACGACCAGCGTCACCACCAACGCGAGGATCGCGGCGAGCGGCGCGGGCATCTTGCGGCCCAGGTACTGGCGCAGCGGCGCGACCAGGCAGATCACGAACAGCGCGAACGTCAACGGCACGAACACCGGGCTGGCCAGGTACAAAAGTCCCAGCAGCAGGATGGCGAAAATGCCGGACAGTGCGAAAGACATCATCGTGGTATCACCCCATCAACGCGCTTGACCAGATAGGCATAGAACGGATTGGAGGTCAGCCGGGTCAGCGTATCCATGCCGATCACGAAAGCCCCGATCTCGCCGCGCATGGACATGGCGCCCAGGCTGATGCCGAATTCCTCGATGTTGTCCGGGTGCGTGCCGTACAGCGCGTCGTCGGTCGGAAACGGCAGCGCCACGTGCGACAACGAATAGACCTCGCGCGGGTAGTCCATGCCGATGGCGCGTTCCACGACCGCGGTCGCGTTCGGCTCGATGACGCGCTCGATCATGGCGCTGGACGTGGGGCTGGCGTTGGTGACGAGCGTCAGCCGGTAGTTGCGCTTTTCGCCGGGCAGCGTGCCCGCCAGCTGCCAGGCCACGCCGCGGCGGAACAGCGGCCCGAGCTTGGTGGCGCGGTTCAGGTCGAATAGCACCAGGTCACTGCCGTTGGCGGGCAGGCGCGCATACAGAGCGTTGATCAGCGCGCGCGTGCTAACGGTGAAGTCCAGCACCGAATGGAACGTGATGATGGGCGGCAGACGCTCCAGGCCGCCGGATCGCTGCTGCGCGACCAGCCTGTCCTGCAGCGTCTGCGTCAGCTCGAACGACTGGCGCGCCGCGTGGACCGGAAAAGAGTTGTACTTGAACGGATTGAACTCCGGCACGATGCTCAGCCACGCGGCCTTGGCGAACGCGGGCAGGATGGCCGGCAGGCCCGCCACGCCGGCAAAGCGCGCGAACGACGTGATGCCGACCATCGGCGACAGCAGCACCAGACGATCGGGCTTGTCGAGCTTGGGATTGTCCAGCGCGTCCAGCGTGTGCATCAGCGCCAACGCCCCGCCGTTGGAAAAGCCCACCATATGCAGCGGCTTGGGTGCGGGAACCCGGCGCCGCGCTTCGCGCACCGCCAGGCNNCGCGGCCGCCCAGTCCTCCCAGTGCGCGTCCGTCAGCCCGCCCGGCACCGTGCCGTGGCCCGGCATCCGGATGGCGATCGCCACGTAGCCGACGGATTGATAATGCGCGGCGACGTGGCGCAGGCTGTAGGGCGAATCCGTCAGGCCATGCAGCAGCACAGCCACGCCCTGCGGCTCTCCCGCCGGCGTCAGGACGAATGACCGGTTCCAGTCGTGCGCGAAGTGTTCGGGATAGACCTTGGCATCCGCGAAATAGCGGTTGCTGTCCAC